>JACMKL010000077.1 GCA_014380105.1 Candidatus Melainabacteria bacterium | reverse complement strand
GCAATGATTTTTTATATTTGATGGATATAAAGCGGTTGGCTGGACAAGCTTATTCAAAGCCTGGATAATGCCCAATAGAGGGATTCTGTCGAGGATAAAATGAGTAATCCGCATTTGACGAACACACCAAATTCAATACCACAGGTTGCTCCGGTGATCGATGAAAGTGCTCCATGTGCTCAAGCGCTCAAGTCATTATTTGCGTCCGATGAAATCGAAGGCAATAATCCTGACGTCCCACAACCGAATGAAGTGGTTGTAATCGGTAGCGAAAATATCGATGTGACCGGTGATTCATCAGAGCAAACAGAACTTGCTGTAGATCCTACAAAAACTGCCCTCGATCGTTTGACCGGAGACACCAACGTTTCAAAAGGCGACCTCGTCAATATTCTTGAGGGATTCGTAAATCTCATCAAGGCCGATATGATGCCCTTAACAACGAGCAATGATATTGATTTTTCAGTTGCTCGCGCTGAGGCACTCAAAGTTTCATCCGTCACAGTCGACGATAAAACTGCAGCCATAGAGGAATTGAGAAATTTGCTCCTGGAAGCACAGGAGACAATTATTCGATTGCTCAACGATAGAGTAGATGACCGTGCAAACATGGCTCGTCTGGAAGCCGAACTGAGATTGCTCCCAGATCTGCAAAATCAAGCTGACAGAGCGATTGCCGTCGCCATTAATACTGATGACTTCAGAAGCGACCTGACTAAGGTAAAATTTGAATTAGAAAGACTCAGACTAGCAAAGGTACGGGAAGAGGTTGGCAATAAACGAACCTTCTGGACCGGTGTTAGAGGCTGGTTCTTCAACAAAGGAAATTAAGAGAGTTCGTCTATGACAACACCTCAAAGAGTGTTGCCATTCCCAATGGATCGCTCGCTTGGTGACCTCTATCTGCTCGATGACGCTGTTGGCGTCAAATATATTGGACAAGCGCGCGGTCATGTCACTGTTGATGAAGGCGCGAAAGTCAAACTATCTATCAACGATCCCCTCAACGCGTATTTGTCGCCATTAGACGACCTGCAGCCAAATGATCTTCAGGCTGTGTCACTCTACAGTGCCTACATAAGCACATCTTCAATGACGCACCTTTCTCGCATGACTGGGCTGACTGAGTTGGATCTTGGCTATACGCGCGTCATCAAAAAGTTGGAAGCGGGTATTCCAAGTTCCGAAAATATTGACGGTCTATTATGGAATTTGAAAAAATTAGTCAATCTGCGCATACTTAAACTTGGTCATATTCCTCTCACAGACGCAGGTATGCAGCATTTGATTGGTTTGAAAAAACTGGAAGTGCTCGACTTAGAAGAGACCAAAATTACAGACCAAGGCATATCCTGCCTCCAGGATCTCTCACAGCTGAAAGTCCTCGATCTTCAGGGGGTCAATCTAACTACGATTGGAATGCGCTCTCTGGCTCGTCTTAAAAATCTGCAAAGTCTCGATTTGCAAGATACAAAAATCGATAACAAAGCAGCTGTTCATCTCAGCCAAATGACCCAACTTCGCTGGCTCAGACTAAAAAGTACAATGATCACTGATGAAGGTATGGGCAACCTGGCTGGTCTTTCGGCGCTTACAGAATTAGAATTAGACAACAACAACATTACTGACTTTGGTTTGATTCATCTCAGTGGAATGACTCAACTTCTTGAACTTTATCTTTCCTACACAAAGATCAGTGACGCCGGTCTCCATCTCCTACATGGATTGCCAAACTTACGCAGCGTGCGCTTAAAGGGTTTGCCTATCAGCGAATCAGCTTTGCGTGATTTGCATTTAGTACTTCCCGAATGCCAATTCGTAACTGGTGCCTGACCATGTCATTGATAAACAGAAATAATTCTTTTGTGATTGGAAACCTCGTTGGACTGGCGATTTTAATTGGTGGAGTTTTGATTACTGCTCCTGCCAAAATGCGCGAGCAAGAAGAACTGAATATTCGAGAAACACAACAGGTGGTGGTGGCAGCCAGCGATATCGATGCTGGTGCCAAAATCTCTTCAGACAATACGAAAGAAACTCGCATCAAGCATGAAGCGGTCCCCATCAATTTCGTAGAATCACAAAAACGCATTTTAGGATTGTCCACAAGAGATGCTATCAAAAAAGATAGCGTCTTGAAATTTACGATGCTTGACCTCGAAACTCCGCAAGAATAGAGCGGAGTTTGCCTACATAAGGGGTGAGGCCTTGTCTGTGATTTGAGTCGGACTAGGATCGTCTTCTACAATCTTAGGCGTGATTAGAAGCATAAGTTCTGTGCGATCGCGCCCCTTCAAGCTGTTTCTGAACAACGCGCCGAGCACCGGAGTTTCTGCCAGGTAAGGCACTTTCGCTAAAATCGATGCTTCGTTTTCTGTAAATAGTCCACCGAGCACCAGAGTCTGTCCGTCTTTAATGCGGACTTCTTGAGACATGATGTCGCGAATATTTAAGAGAGTTACTACGGTTGGGTTCTGGTTAGGGTTGCCGAATTGAATTGGAGCGCCCAGTGGAGTTGACACTTGAGGGCGAAGTCTCATTGTTATAAAACCATCTTCAGCAACTTTAGGCAGAACGTTCAGAAAAATTCCAGCTTTGGTAAGTTCAACGTTGGTCGTCACAACACCCAAACTGACAGTAGAAGTGACTTTGTGCACGACTTCTTCGGCAAGTGTGATCAATGACTCGGTGTTGTCGACAACTACAACCGAAGGATTTGCTATCAGTTTTGCTTTGTTTGTCTGCAAGAGCATGTTCAAACTGATATTGAGTGCGCTCGGCAGTGTGGCTATATTGCCTTTGCCACCGGCTCCGCCACCAAGAGTCAATAAGTTAAATCCAGTCGCCGCAGCAGGAGTCGATGTGACGCCTGCGATTGTTTGTCCCGCCGCCGGCAAAAATGCTCCGACTAAGCCGGAAAAAGCATTGGCAGGGTTAAAGTTGGTGGTGCTATTTGAGGCTGGAGCGATGCTGTTGCTTGCCTGGTTGACAGATGACGAGGAGGCTCCAAATGGAATGGATGGTGCAAAGGTAGATTGAGTCGATGATGTGAAGCCACTACCTGCGATATTATTTGATTGTCCGCCTAAGCCGGGCAGGTATCTCACCAGCGGAGCGGCGGCGTTACCCAAAATAGATGCTGAAAGTCCACTGCCTTGAGTGCTGACGTTTGCTGCTAACTGGCGAATGCCTTGATTGGTCAACTCCACCAGGGAAGTCTGCACATGTACTTGGCGAGGACGTCTGTCGAGTAGGCGAATCGCTTCTTCGGCAATTTTTAAATCTTCAACTGTGCCGACCACCAAAATCTGCCTGTTCTTAACGTCAGGCACCACTATGGTTGAGCCGCCGTTCTGGTCTACGGCGTAGTCTGCAGGCACTTCCTGGAAGGTGCGAATTTGCTGAGTGCCAGGGTCAACGGCGGCATTATTAAAGCCAACGCCTTCTTGAGTTTGGCTACGGCTGGTACCACGAATAGTGCGGGCGATGTCTGGCTTGTTGATTTGATTGTTGCTGTAATCGTCAGTTGAGCGGTCGGACTCTTTGGTGCCACCGCCTTCTTGAGCGACAGTCTCTTGCTGTGTTTCGCCTTTTCTGCGCAATTCGGTGTTGAAGTCTGGCACCATGCCCCGGTTAAAAATGGAGACGTGTAAGAGAGTGGCGACATCATATGGATGGGCGTAACTCAATTTGAAAACGCGAGCCATTGGTCTATTCAAGCCAAGCTGAACCATCGCCTGCAAACTTCCAACT
>JACMKL010000622.1 GCA_014380105.1 Candidatus Melainabacteria bacterium | reverse complement strand
TTGTTTGCCCACATCACAGAAATAATTGACGTATCGGATGATATAGCGCGTTTTAGTTCTTCAATGTCGATGACACCATCTTTATTTACGCTTAAATAAGTGACACGCCAACCGCGCGATTCAAGGTGTTGGCTCGGTCCCATCACGGACGGGTGCTCGATAGATGTAGTGATTAGATGCTTGCCTAAACCGTTTGCTTCAACTGATCTGGCTTTGCCCAATATGGCAACATTATTTGCGTATGTGCCGCATGGGCTGAAGTAAACTTCATCAGGGGCACAGTTAAGCAATTCGCTGACCTGCCGCCTTGAAGTCTTTAAGCCCTCGGCTGCAGCCATTCCATGAGAATGTATCGATGAAGGATTGCCAAAATTACTCTCCAAAAATGGGAGCATTGCATCAATTACTTCTCGCCTGACGCGCGTTGTGGCGCTGTTATCCAGATATATAGCCATAATTTTATAGGTTAAGAAGCAGGAAAGCTTCATGGTAACACGCTACATAGAGGATGTAGAATGCAGGCTTCAGCACGTTAAGACAAGCGAACAAGTAAAACTGAGATAATCATGACAAGCGCGGTCAGAGCAAATTCCAACAGCATTCCCCGGATGCTATTTCTGTGCTGCGTACTTATTGTCGGGCTCGGCATATCGTTGTGCATCGGGGACGTTTTTGTAGCTCCCAGAGACGCTATCTCCATGCTTTTGGGAGGTGCAACAGATTCTTCCACCCCGGGAATTTCTGACATTCTCACTCAGATCAGATTGCCGCGCACCTTAGTTGCCACCGCTGTCGGTGCCGCCCTTGCAGTGGCCGGATACATTTTGCAAGCTCTTTCACGCAATCCGCTTGCTGACCCATACTTGACTGGAGTCTCTAGTGGTGCGGGTCTCGCTGTTGCTGCCGCCATTATTCTCGGGCTCGATTATGCGATTATGCCAGCTTCGGCTTTTGCCGGTGGACTGGTTGCAGCAGTACTTGTTGCACAAATGTCCAGGCGGGCAGGCGGTCTTTCGGTGACGCGCTTGATTCTCGCTGGTGTCGCTGTCAGTGCGGTTTGCGGCTCGCTAATTACCTTACTGATCACGCAATCTGGAGGCGGTCCGCAAGCGCAAGGAATTATTTTTTGGCTAGCTGGAGGGATCGCGGGTCGCGGTTGGTCTGACCTTAGCAATCTTTCAATCTACACTATTGGCGGTATCATAGCTACGCTTCTCCTGAGCAAGCAAATGCGCGTTTTGTCTCTCGGAGACGAGACCGCACAGTCATTAGGAGTAGAAGTGGGAAGATTACAGTGGATGCTTCTAGCTTGCGCAGTTCTGATGTGCGGAGCGGCAGTGTCGGCATCTGGTCTGGTGGCGTTCGTCGGACTGATTGCGCCGAATCTAGCGCGCATGCTCTTTATTCATGACGAACGTCTGGAAATTATTGCCTCCGCTCTGATCGGCGCCATACTTGTGACTGTTTCAGATTTAGCGGCGCGCACGCTCGGTCAAGGGCAGGAGTTACCGCTCGGCACCTTACTTTCTCTTATCGGTGGTCCGTTTTTCCTCTACCTGATCTCGACGAGAAAGGGAGACGAACTCTAATGGATGCCGCAATCAAGCTCACAGATTTAAACGCCGGGTTTGAACAAAAGGTCGTTGTCGAACAAATCAACGCGACGATTATTTCCGGCACAATCGCTGCCATAGCCGGTCCGAATGGGGCAGGCAAATCAACCTTATTGAAAACAATTGCTCGATTAATACCAGCGATTGGCGGCTCTGTTCAGATTTCAGGGCTAGACGCACACACAATTGGAATCGTTGAATTTTCACAAAAAATCGCCTATGTGCCGCAGGATATAGCGCATTCACGCGATCTTTCAGTCGAAGATTTGATTGCGCTCGGACGCAATCCACACCAAAAGTGGTGGCAGTGGCGCGCAGAGACATCGGATGCACTAGCCATCCAAGAAGCCATTCAAGCAACAGGCCTGAGTGATTTGGCGAGCAAATCACTTGCAGAAATTTCCGGTGGCGAGAGGCAACGCGCAGCAATTGCAATGGCACTAGCTCAGCAACCCAAAATACTTTTACTAGACGAACCAACAGCCCATCTAGATTTTAAGCATCAAAAGAGCTTGATGGAATTGCTCGCCAAATTAAGAGATGATGGCATGACAATCGTAACTTGCCTGCACGATTTGAATTTCATCGCCCAGATTTGCGACCAAGTCCTTTGCCTGAAGAGAGAACAGAATGGTGCATCACGCCTTCTATTCAATGGCTCGCCGCAGGAAGTTCTGAACAAAGACAATCTCCGCGCCGCATTCGATATAGATCTCAAGATCATCGTAGACGCGCAAGATCCGACGGAACAGATCCGCTACTTCGGAATTTAAGTTAGCTAAGGGTTGGCTTTCGGACAGAGGTAAATAGGCTTTAGACTAAGCTTATTAAGAGTAATAAGACGGCGCTCTTCGTGGTTGAAGGTGTTGACCATACGCTTTTGCATACTTATTAGATTGGTCATATGCAAGGGCAATACCTGCGACCTGTAAGACCGTGTCGAGATTGCGGTCACCGGTGTTCAAGCCGCCGAGATTAGCCATGGAGAATCCATCTGGACCGCCATGGACAAAGTTTCCACCTTGGTTGAAGCGACCATTATTATTGTAGCGACCATTGTTGTAACGATCATAATCGTTGTAGGCATAATCGTTATAGCGATCGTTGTAGCGATCATTGCGGTCAAAGCGATTATTGCCCAATTGGAATTGCAATCCAGATCTGCCGTTATCCCCTATGTTGACTCTGACATTGAGTGGGAAGCGATTACGTTGTCTACCTGTGCCGAAGCAGTCATCGTTGACGTAATCAGGAAGACGAGGTCCTACCCGACCGAGGTCGTCATAGTAGTCTCTGCCAGTATTAAAATCACTGTATTGTCCGGGTCGCTGGTAGGCGCACTGGTCATGCTGACGATTGTAAGATGAGCGCTGCAAGTCATACTGGCGCGCCTGCCCTCGAATCTGGTCTTCGAGCATGCGCCCTTGTTGCATCATTTGCTCGCGAAGCATCTGAGTGCGATCAAAGTTGTCGTTAGGTCTGTAGTTGTCCCATCTGCCGGACAACTGATCTTGCAACTTTTGACCGTCGTAGTAGTTGGTCGGCTGTCGGTAGTCGCGCTGCTGTCCACCGTCGCCGTTCATATAGATATTGACGGTTCCGCCATTGTTATAAATGATCGGAAAACCCTGACCGTCCTGAGGAAATCCCTGGTGCGCGCATTTTTTACCGTTTTGTCCCGGAATTTCCCAACATTGTTGGGATAGCGATGCTCCGTCGGAGTTATCGCCTGTAAATTGGTAATTGTCACGGCCATCAGATACTTGGTTATTCTGGCGTCGAACGCCTTCATCCCCCGAGAACTGATATACGTTCGGGTTAGCCGTCATGCGGAAGGACCTCGCAAAGGGAGTAGGTCTATGTCTTGTACTTGCATATATACATAACCCATCCGGAATTGGACAGTCAATGGTGAAATTCCCACCCAGAGCTTCCGAAGCCTCCCCTGTCAGGGTTTCGCAAGCAAGCTTCTTAATCTTTATGCCCGAAAACTACCTGGTCAAACCAGGGAAGAGACTGCAAAGCCTTGGTAGAAATACAATCAAGCCAATCGCTGTGGCACAGAGAGCAGCGACAAGAACAGCCGCAGCAGCGCTGTCTTTCGCTTTCTGAGCGGCAAGATGATATTGCCCACCAGCTGAAAGGTCAACAACGTGCTCGATGGCAGTGTTGAGCAATTCAGCTCCAATCACCAGACCCATCGATAAAACTAGTGCCAGCCAGCTCACGGTGTCGACTCTGAGGGCGAACCCTGCGCCAATCACTATAAAGGAGAGACAAAAATGGATGCGCAAATTGCGCTGTTCTTTCAAGCCTGTGCCAATGCCAACTATCGCGTGATAAAACGATTCGATCATACTTGTGGTGCGACCAGTCCTCAGCCTCCAGGCTGGAGGGAAGACGAACGGCTCAGCTTGAGCTGACTTCCTTAGCGTGTTGGTACTTTCTAATGTAGAACTCTTGGGCACGAAAATTCCTTCTTATATTTTGCAAGATATCACGTAGTCATGTGGAAGAAGATTGAACGCACCTAAGGTTTACAGACACCTAACCGGGGCGGCTGATTCCGAGAGCTTCCAGAACTGCATTTTGCCTGCCAAACATATCTTTCTCTTCTTTTTTAGTTTCGTGATCAAAACCCAACACATGCAGAGCGCCATGCACGAAAAGAAAGCAGAGTTCTCGCTCAAGTGAATGTCCGTATTCTTCGGCTTGCTCTTCTGCGCGCTCGACCGAAACAATGATATCGCCTAATTCCCAGGGCTCACCTTCAGGCGGTTCATCGGCATCCATTGGAAAAGAGAGAACATCGGTCGCGGCGTCTTTTTGGCGCCACTGCTTGTTGAGCGCTTGAATCTCAGCGTTTCCCACAAAGACAACATTGAATAGGCCGGTTTCGCCAACGCGAGCGATCCAATCTTCATCTAAATGATCAGGGGGAGAGGCTTGAAGATTGCGAATTATTGCGGCGGCAAGGTTTTTGAATTTGGTATTCCACTCACGTTTATTGAGTTTCAGCCGCTTCTGGCTGTTTGTAAAATTGACCGAAACAGACACTTTGGATCCCCTGCGATTGTTTGTGACACGCTCATAATAAAGCTCAAGAAACGCCACAGGTGGGCGTGGCTTGATTGAAAATGCCCGTCATGGTAGCATAGCCGCATTGCACGGAAACCAAATAAACGTAGGCACAAACAAAGTAGCCTACGCGTTTTTGTATACTTAGGCCCATTTAGTTCTTGATTTACATGAAAAGAAAACCGGAAGAATTGATTTTTGAGGTAACCGCGCTTGCCGATAAAGTCGCAGCGCCACTTGGTTTTCAGGTCGTCGACGTACGACTGACCCAACAGGGTAGACGCAAAAGCGTTGAAATAACCATATTTTCACATCAAAAATCAGTCGGTCTGACAGACTGCGAAACAATCAGCAGGCAGTTGGATGAGATTCTTGAGAAACTAGCTGAATCGGGCGATCCATTGATTGAGGATGCCTATGTTCTGGAAGTTCAAAGTCCTGGCATAGAGCGCGAATTGAAAACTGCGCGCGAATACACAGTCTTTGCCGGGCACCCAGTTTTAGTGAAAGCAAAAGAAAAAGTCGGTGAAGTCGGCAGCGAATTCATTGGCATCCTAGAAGCGCAGCATGACGGCAAGTTGCATCTTCGCGAAGTAAAACCATTGCCTGTTAAAAAGGCAGTCAATCATCCGAAAGCTGCAAATAAACCGCCATCAAAAACTGCTTTAAAAAAGGCGGAAGCGGAAGTTGCAATCAAACCTTGTGATATCAAAATCGATATGAAGAAAGTCACTCTGGTGCGACTTTACCCTGACGATATCATCAAAGAACGAGCATCAGAAAAGCCAATAGATTTGTGCGGCGACGCAGCAGAACCCGAAAGGGACCAGGAAAACTGAATACTAAAATTGAATAAAGTGGAGGAGTCAATCCGTGATTAAAATCGGCGATAAGCTCTTGGAAGCAGCAGAAGAGCTGGAAAGAGAGCGCAATATACCGCAAGCAGAATTTATTACTTATGTCTGTGATGCCATCGTTGCAGCTTATAAGAAGAAAGTACCTGATCACGACGTTGAAGGTGTAAGAGCAATTTTCGACCACGAAACTGGCGAAATCGGTATCTTTGCACCAAAAGAAGTTGTCGATAAAGCAGAAAACGAGTACCACCAGATCGGACTCGAAGATGCCCGCGATTTGATTCCGGACGTCACTGTTGGCGAAGTTTTGGAAATCGAAGTTACACCTGCAGACTTCTCCGAATTCGGTCGTATTGCGGCTCAAACCGCCAAGCAATTGATGACGCAAAGATTGAGAGAAGCTGAAAAAGAGCTGATCAAAAAAGAATTCGAGGCACGCAAAGGCACCTGCACCACAGGGCAAATCGAGCGTATCGAAGTAATCAGTAACACACGCAATAACGTAATCGTTAATCTCGGTCGCGTGGAAGGCTGCATGCCGACTCGCGAACAACTGCCCGGAGAAACTTATCGCGTCGGCAACCGTGTCCGAGTCTATGTTCTGGAGTTGAGAGAAACCGGTCGCGTTCCCCAAATTATTGTTTCGCAAGCACACCCAGAGTTGGTGCGTGAATTGTTCGAACTTTATGTTCCGGAAATCGAAGACGGCACAGTCGAAATTAAATCAATCGCCAGAGAAGCCGGCTACAGAACCAAGATCGCAGTGCATTCAGAAGATGCTGATGTTGATCCAGTTGGTGCATGTATCGGTACTCGCGGCGTGCGTATTCAAAACGTCGTAGCCGAACTACGTAATGAAAAGATCGACGTCATCCGCTTCTCGGGCGACCCGGTCGATTACATTTCGAACGCGCTCAGCCCAGCTCGAATCACCACTGTCGCTCTTTACGAAGAGTCACCAGAATCATCCGGTAGGAGAGCTGAAGTAATCGTCCCGGACGATCAACTCAGTTTGGCTATTGGTCGCGGTGGACAAAACGTCCGATTGGCTGCGAAGTTAACTGGCTGGAAAATTGACATCAAGTCAGAAAGTCAGGCAGGCGGCTCGTTCAAATCTCTCAATCAAACATTGGAAGATCTCAGTCCGCAAGCATAAAGACATTGGGGCCGGGCGACATCGCCCGGCCCTTTTACAACAGGAGAAGCATTATTGCTTCCAACGCGACTCTGCGTGGCTTGCCGCTCGAAAAAAGAGCAGAAAGATTTAATACGCCTCACCTACGATTATCGAAATGGTGAAGTGACGCTTCACACTGGCGACAAACATTTGTCTGGCCGGTCTTGCTACATATGCCGCAACAAAACATGTGTCGATCAGGCGTTGAAAGGAACCCGGATTAAAGGCGCCCTAGATGGTCGAAAGGTCAAGGGCAGACCTAACACCCGCTCGGTGCGTTTTCCGCTTGAGCCACAACTTATACAGCTTGTATACAGAGAGTGCACAGATACGGGTAAAACATGCCAAAATACACTGAGCAAGGAGTAATGCCCGATGAACGATCGTGTCCGAGTGTACGAATTAGCGCGCCAAATGGGTATCGAAAACCAAGATATCATCGTTGGCTTGCGTGAACTCGGATACGACATCAAGAGCCACTCCAGCACAATAGACGGCAGCACAGTAGGGCTACTTATCGCACACCTAGGCAAAAAGAAATCCACCGACAAAGGCGCGCCTGTAAAAACGCCAGCCAAAGTCGCCGGAAAGGTGCAACCACCACCTGCAGCACCGGTTGTAAAACCTCGAGTGCTCGGACGTTACAGACCAACAACCACGGCAGTGCCTGGTGAAGAAGGTCAACCAGACGGCGTCAAAATTGAGATGACTCCCGTAGTCGACACGCCTGCAGCAGCTGTTGCAGCGACAATAACGGAACCAGTTGTAGAACCGACGGCGCCAACGCCGGCTGTTCAAGCACCAGAGCCGGTTGTGGAAACACCGCCTACAGCTCCTACGGCTAAGGAAGAAATTCCAGAAGCTGAAACGAAAGCCCCCACTGTAGAAGTCGAAAAAGCCGAACCGGAAGTAAAACCGGAAGAGCCTGCGACTCCTCCAGTCAAAGAAACAAGTCAGGATGAATCAAAAAAACCAGAAGCCCAGTCTCAAAATCAGAAGCCGGAAGGCGGAGACAAACCCGAACCCGACAACAACAAATTCAAGGGGCTTCAACAAACGATGCGCCCAATGACTCCTTCGGTGCCAGTGAGAATTGCGGCACCATCAATCCGAGCAACTCCACCCAGACCTCCGAAATCCAGACATCACGCTCCTTCAGATCGCCACGGCAATAAGGACAAAGAAAAAGCGCGTCCTGCTGCTGCCAGTATTGAAGTTCCAAAAGTGATCACGCTTTCGCACAATCTGACCATTAAAGAATTGGCAGAAAAAATGAATATTCCTGACACAGAAGTGATCAAGCGTCTCTTCATGAAAGGCACCATGCGCACAGTCAACCAACTTGTTGAAGTTGAAGTGGCTCGCGAATTGGCGACCGAAATGGAATATGAAGTATTCACCGAAGAGAAAATCGAAGCTGTTGTCAAAGTCGAAGAAAATCTGACCGAAGAAGAAATGCTGCAGTTGGTCACAAGACCTCCTGTTGTCACCATCATGGGTCACGTTGACCACGGTAAAACAAGCCTTCTCGACGCGATCAGACAAACGAAATTCCAACTCACCGATTCTGAGCACGGTGGTATCACACAGCACATCGGCGCTTATCACGTTGAAGTCAAACACGAAGACGGCACATTGCGTCAGATTGTTTTCCTTGACACTCCTGGACACGAAGCTTTCACAGCAATGCGTGCTCGTGGAGCGAAAGCGACAGACGTAGCCATTCTAGTTGTAGCCGCAGACGACGGTGTTATGCCTCAAACAATTGAAGCAATCGACCACGTCAAAGCTGCCGGCGTTCCAATTATTGTTGCCGTCAACAAAATCGACAAACAAGATGCAGATCCAGATCGTGTCCTTACTCAATTAATGGAACACGGTTTGTTACCTGACAAATTCGGCGGCGACACAGTCACCGTCAACGTGTCTGCTAAGAAGCGCACTGGTCTTGATGAATTACTTGAGATGATTTTGCTCGTTTCCGAAATGCAAGATCTCAAAGCCAACCCAGAAAAACCAGCCAACGGTGTCATCATCGAAGCTGAACTTTCACGCGGTAAGGGTGCAGTCGCCACAGCGCTTGTCCA
>JACMKL010000621.1 GCA_014380105.1 Candidatus Melainabacteria bacterium | reverse complement strand
TGATCCTTGAAAACTAATAAGTTCAGTTCATCTCCACGACTACCCAATTTCTCTCCAAAGCACTTTCAACTTCTCGACCCCGTTACTTACTGCTCTCGCCTCTCCGTCACAGACTGTTTAACCAGAGGCAGCAGACCACACAGCGAAATTTTTCGAACATCGAACCGTTCGGAAATACTGCTGTATCGCTCTCTCACACTCAATACCGAGTCTGAGAAATCCTGAGATAAACAACCTAACCGGAGTGATCCGAATGACCAACGCATTCAAATCCAAACTCGGACATCTTTGTTTGGCGGCTGTGATTGGACTTGTGATGGGCTTTCTTGTTGGACCACTGGTCACAGCGAGTTTCCTTCACGAGAGCCTGCAACTTCCGCTTCAAGCAGCTCTCGCCGTGATTAGCTTCGGGCTAGCCGGACTGACCATCGAACTTGCGCACAAGCGCGCCGAGGCTCTTGCGCCTGCCTTCCTCCATTCACCTGAAGCCCCACTCAGCGAGCTGGACAAGATTTTCGGCGCCGGCAGAATCGCCTATACGGTCACTCCAGGCGCAGACGGTTCGATCCAGCTCAACATCACTGCCATCGGCGTCTCGGCAGCGAAGTTTCATAAGAGCTTCCGCAGCGAGCTGGCGAGAATCGAAGGTATCGAATGGAAAGCGACCACCGACCTCGGCGGCAACGCTTTCACGCCGCCTGCTCGTGGCACCATCGACGCGATTGTGACCGGAATTGTACTTCCGGAAGCTAGCCTCGCCAAAGCAATCGACGGTCTCGAAAGAATCGTCGGCAAACCGCAGCCGCTCTGACAGTGACTGCAAAACAAAATAGCAAAACATAAAAAAATCGCCTCTGCAATGAACCCGCGCGGTTAGCCATTCCGGCTCTCCGTGCGGGTTTGTGCGCAGGTTCAACAACTCGAAGGGTAGCTTATGAAAACACATCTGGCCAACGTATTGGACCTCGAGCTCAGCTGCTACCCTGACGGAATTTTTCCGGACGGTGAGCGGCAAGAGATAATCGAGATCGGGCTGACGACTGTCGACCTTCGCGACATGCGAATTGTCGGCACTCCGCGCAGCATTCCCATCATTCCGACCATGTCGACAATCAGTCCTTTTTGCACTGAATTGACTGGTTGGACTGAAGCCCTGCTTAAGAAGCAAGGCGTGCCTTTTGAAGAGGCAATTCGGCGACTGACCGAGAAGTACGGCTCGAAAAGTCGACTTCTCGTCACCGACTCCGCTGGCGATCGCAAAGCGCTCGACTGGCAATGTGCGATGTTTGGCAAACCAACGCCATTTGGCGACGATGAGCTCAATGTCTCGGTTTTGTACTCGCTTTTGACGGGCGAGTTTTTCAACGTCTCGTTGGAAGCAAAACTGGCAAAACTCGGACTGCAATTCGAAGGTCGTCCACACCGCGCAGACAGCGATTCCATGAACATCGCCCGCCTGCTCATCGAGCTGAAAAGGCAAGGACTGAGCAAGTGATCAAGCGAGAAAGAACAGATTGTGCGGCATAAAAACCGCACAATCTGTCCACTTTCTTTCTTCAGAACGACTACTAATCAACCCAGTAGGTAATTGAGACCAGCCAACAGAGCCGGTTTTACTTAGTGCAGAACAAAATCATGTTGGCTTGCCCTGGAGAAAAATAGCCTGTTAATGCGTGATAAAAAAGCAGTGGATTTGAAAGGAATACTTGGAAGTTAGGAGGTTCTACAAGCACCTCGGCAAACGCTCCACAAGCCAGTGTGTACTCGTTTACGAACAGTGTGTTGAATCCAGGAATGAGAGTATCGAAATAATAGCGAAGATGACAATCGATTTTGCTGAAGTCATGTCTCCGCAGAAGAGCTTCCAAAGCTGCTTTAGAAGGGATGTGCCGGTGGTATGGTTGGTGCAATTCGTTGGCATATTTGGCGAATTTAGAAAGGTCAATTCCGGTAGCATTCGGACATCCGATTACTAATTTGCCGTCTAATTTCAGGCATTTTACAAGCAGCGAAATAGTTTCATCCGGCTCATCAACGTGCTCCAAAACATCCTGTGCCATCACGAAATCATATTGAACGTCAGTTGGCTCAGTGTGTTCACTTTTGACTAGATAGGGGTCAAAAGAAACGACGTTTGTATACCCTTTTGCTTTTAAGAATTTTTCAAACAAACCTTGACCAGAGCCGAAGTCCAGAATTGAATGGTGTTTTTTCAAACCGTGATTTTGTAAAAGCTTGAGTCGATTGCCGTAAACAGCCTTTGTTGCCCAGTCTAATCGTTGTTTTCGGAACGGATAAATCGAGTAAAAATAATCGAGATCGACGGATTCTTTTGAGTGCAAGCTGAGGCAGTTTTTACAGCGCCAGAGCTGGAAATTCTGCTCGCGGTGAGAGCGCAAGTGGCAAGGCACAACTTGCTTATCATCTGAGTTTTCGAATGTGCCTGGCGCTGAACAAAGATTGCAAATAAGGCTTTCTTTCATCACATCATGATCTTCCCGCTAGCTTGCCCAGGCATTAACGCGTTCTCACTATCCGCGCTAAGCGTTGCAATAAAGCCACCGATCCGACTTCAGGAATATTTGTGAGAAAAACCTCACACAAGCCGCGCTAGTAAAACGAAAGCGCCCAAAAGTGCGTAGTTTCCCCACCCTGCACATTAGCGCCATCTCACTTCCAGCCACCCCAAAAGGTCCCCAACTTAAACATCTAACTAGCTATAAACACTCATGATCAGGCTGTGACTGACCCTCTTTGATACTCATCTTTGACAAGAAATCTTGGATTTCATAAGGCTCTGAATATTGCTTGCTTACTAATAACCCTAAGTACTAGGTTGAAGGGACATTTAATTCATCACTTCTTCCTCCGGAACAACCCAAAAAACCTCTTTCTTCATCGCATCCACCATCAGTACAACCCTGCTATTTCAGCTCTCTTGCTGTAGCGGGGTTTTCCGTCTTCTCGTTTGGACCTGATTCCGCGACTAGACTTTGGAAGAGAACACATATGGCGAAGACAAACGCATCCCATCGCTGGCGAATTCTTACGACTTCCATCGTTCGCAATTTCGCCCGCCACTTTCTGCGCCGTTCTTCCAACAAGAGATACATCGTGCTACTCGGCGGACCAGGTGCAGGCAAAGGCACACTCGCGTCTCAGCTAGCAGCCCTCCTCGGTATTGCCCACCTTGGTATGGGAGATGTTCTCAGGCGCAAAGATATACAAATCGAATTCGGTGACAGATTAGCTCCCATGAAGAGCGGCGGACTTATTCCTGATTCCCTGATTCTCGAAATTCTCGAAAGAGAATTAGCCCGACCTGAATACGCGAATGGTGCCATCCTCGACGGCATTCCGCGCACGCTTGAGCAAGCTCTTTTACTTGAGCGTCGTCTCGCGTGGCAGGGAGTTTCAGTGAATAACACAGTCTTGCTAGACGTCGAAGAAGAGGAGCTCATTGAGCGCCTTTCCTTCCGTCGCATCTGTCCCACCCCATCTTGCCGGCGTTCGTATCACCTGAAATACGCACCGCCCCAAGTCGCTGACATCTGTGATGCCTGCAAAGGTCCATTGATTCAGCGTCCCGACGACGTTCCCGAAGTAATTCGAGAGCGCCTTCGGAAATACAGTGTGGAAATCCTTCCGCTCTGTAAGTACTACCAGGACGCGCGTCGCGTCATGGTAACGGTGAAATCGACTAAGGGAAGCACACCTCAGGAGGTGCTTAACCTGGTCATGACAGCCCTATCGGGCAACTAGGAGCAACTGTTATGAACGCATCGACCATCAACACCACCACCATCGGCAACGGCAACCACGGTCTCGTCGGCACTCCCATCCCGGGCGTCGCCGGTTGGACCTACGAATCCGCAGCCTCCATGGCCAAGGAAACGTCGCGTGAAGACCGGCTGTTCGGCAATCGCCGCAACCGCTCCACGCGTCGCGCCCCGCGCCCCGAAGTCAGCCTGATGGCTTCCGACCCCGCCCGCTTCACCGCGGAAACGGGTTGGACCCCAGAAGACGCACTGGCGATGGCTCTCGAGCTCCGCTCGGAGCGCATCCACTTCGGCAGCCACACGCTGAACTAAGCCGCAAGGAAACCGGACTTCGCGGAATGTCAAAGCGGCAACGCTAAGACTTATCCGCGAACTCCGGTGACCGGCTTGCCCACGAGCTTTGAAGCAAACGCACTGACCTGAAGTGCGATTGCCCAAAGACGTCATTGGAAGAAGCTGACAAGGCTTCTGAAAATGGCGTCGCAACGGCGTTTGCGCAAGCAGACGAATGTTGCAAAACACGAGGCGGAAAATCCGTTTCGTGTGTGTCTGAGCGCAATCCCGCGTTCTGGCACAAAGTGTTAAATCGACCAAGGGAAGCGTTCTCAGGAAACGCTTTACCTGGTCATGACAGCCCCAACGGGCGAAATGGAGAACTGTTATGACTATGATCAACAACACTGGCCTGAATGGCAACGTCGAAAACGGCAACATCGGCACCCCCATCCCGGGTGTGTCCGGCTGGACCTACGAAGCCGCCGCTTCGGAGTCGAAGGCAATCGATCGCGAGAACCGTCTGTTCGGCAGCCGCAACAGCAGCCGCCGCAACCGTCGCTCGCGCTCGACCCTCCGTCCCGAAGTCGGCACCCTGTTCAGCAATCCGGACCGCTTCACCGCGGAGACGGGCTGGACGCCGGAAGACGCTATCGAGATGGCTCTCGAAGCGCAGCGCGACCGCCGCATCTTCGGCAACGAAGACAGCGACCTCGAGTTCGTGGACCTGAAGAAGGTGGAATCGGCCGGCGATGACTTCTACGTCATCGACGAAACCGGTGCCATCGACAAGCTGGCCACCCGCGAGCGTCGCCTGTTCGGCAAACAGCGCTGGAACTGAACTGACTACAGACGCCGGCTCTTGCGGAATCACAGCGATCACATGCTGATGTAATCCGCAGGCTCCGTCGTCAATGTCAGCGAAGAACCGCCTTGGCGAAGGGTCTTGATTCTTTCTCCGGAAAGCGTCTTGACCCTTCGTTTTTTAAAACCGTTACTACTACTCGTTATAATAAAAGCAAATTTCGTGATCAGTGGTCAATAGCATTCATGTGCAATGCAATTTGAATTAAAATGGCTTTGAGACAAGGAAAACGACATTTAGTGCGCGAACATCAAATAGTCATTAGCCTGAAAGCGGAGCAATTCCAAGAGGTGCAAAAGCTGGCCCGTGCTGCGGGTTCGCAGTCTGTGGGCGCTTTCGTTCGCGAACACTTACTATCGTTTCTGGGTATTGAGCAAGCTGATTTGCCTGAGTCGAAAGCAAGTGGAGAGAAGTTTTCTGCCGGCAGTCAAAATCCCG
>JACMKL010000076.1 GCA_014380105.1 Candidatus Melainabacteria bacterium | reverse complement strand
TGAATTAGCTTCCAGGAGGGTAAGAAAATCTTTTGTGACTGGCAATTGATTAGTCACATCGAGTGGAATCAATTTGAGTGGAATTTTTAAATCCAGAGTGGTTTTAAATGCTTCAGGATCTGCGTAAATATTCCACTCAGCGGTCCCATCATGGCTTTCTTCCTGAACGTTTCCAGGAACATTGAATGCACCGCCCATGATGACAATTTCTTCGACTTTGCTCTTTAGTTCCGGATTCTGTTTTAAGAGAGCTGCAATATTTGTAAGTGGCCCGGTCGTAACAATTGTCATCGGAGTGCGAGTATTGTTAAGGCAGTCGTAGAAAACAGCGTCAGTGCGCCTTCCGCGTGAAGGCTGGTAGAGTTTGCGCAATTCGATTTCGCCGAAAAGTGGCAACTCATTGATAATAAAACTCTCTTTGCGCCAGTTGTCCGGAAATGGTTGAGGGACAGGATCTTCGCATACGGCAATTTCTGCACCTTCAAGGTCCAGATAGGTTGCGATTTTCACCATCGCACTATAAGCTTGGTCAGCAAAACAGTCACCATTGGTGATACCAACGGCTTGCAAATCGACTTCCGGCGCTAGCCACAAAAGCACTGCGCTTAAAATGTCGTCTACGTGTCCGTCGTGGTCGTGCAGTACGGGCTTTGACATAGCTTAGCCGATTTCCCCCAGATCCTCTTTACAGGCGCTCGCCAGGATATTCAGTGTACTTGCACTGAATACCGGTTACATGAATCTAAGCCTGAAGAATGGGAGGCTTTACAAAATACCTAATTCCATTTTGGCGTCTTCACTGGCCATGGTTCTGGGGTCCCATCTTGGCGACCAAACTAAATCGACCTTAACATTCTCGACCCACGGAAGCTTTTTGACCGCCATGTGAGTTTGAGACTGTATTACTGCCCCCATCGGGCACGCTGGACTGGTCAGGGTAAGTTTTACAACAACCGATTTATCTTCGATTTCTATTCCATATATAAGTCCAAGATCGACGATATTTACGCCGAGTTCAGGGTCTACAACGGTTCTCAGGTTTTCCCGTACTACATCTTCTTGCAACGAAGACATCATCTAGACCTCCTAGTCAGTCACTGTTTCGTCAAACTTGCGTTTGAGCATTGTCTTTGGCTGCGCCCTTTAGCGCACTTTCCAGCCCTTCAATCATTGTATTCCAGGGTAGCAGTGCGCATTTGATTCTAACCGGATATTTTTTGACGCCTCGCAGCGCTTCTAAATCTTCCAGTTCGTCAGGAAGAATAACTTCTTCCTTCTTATCCAACATCATTTTTTTGAATAGTTCGACAATCGTATTGGCTTCAGCAACAGTTTTTCCGAGCAGAAGTTCGGACATCATCGAGCCTGACGCTGTATTAATCGAGCAGCCTTTGGCAGTCAATTTGACGTCTTCGATTGTGTCGTCTTTTACAGAGAGGTAGAGTGTAAGCTCGTCTCCACAAAGTGGATTTACGCCCTCTACAACGGTAGCGGCAGAATCTTCTATCGCGCCGTGGTTGCGGGGATTGTGATAGTGATCGAGAATTGTCTCTCGGTATAGATCATCTGTAAGCGACATGTCCCAAAACCTTATCTGCTTCTTTCAGTGCGTCAAACAATAGGTCAACTTCTTCTTTGTTGTTGTAGATATAAAAGCTGGCGCGTGCGGTACCCATGACGTTGAGATCGCGCATCAGTGGCTGGCAGCAATGGTGTCCAGCTCTGACTGCAATGGCCGCGTCAGCACAAATTTGCCCAATATCGTGAGCGTGAATAGAGTCTACGTTGAAAGCAATTACGCCACCACGCTTAGTGGCATCTTTAGGGCCGTAAATTGCGATATCACCAAGTTCTGCAAGTTTGTTGAGTGCATATGTGGTGATTTCGATTTCGTGGTCTCTGACATTGTCCATACCGAGAGCGGTCAAATATTCGATAGCTTTTCCGGAAGCAATGACATCGGCGATGTTGGAAGTGCCAGCTTCAAATTTCCAGGGCAGCTCGGACCAGTTTGCTCTATCGCGCCAGACACTCTGAATCATATGTCCGCCGGACATGAATGGTGGCATTGCTTCCAGGAGCGCTGTCTTGCCGTACAGTATGCCAACGCCGGTAGGTCCAAGCATTTTGTGCATGGAAAAGGCCAGGAAATCGACATCGAGATCTTTGACTGATACTTTCAGGTGTGGAACGCCCTGCGCTCCGTCAACCAGGATGATGGCACCTTTGGCGTGAGCCAGTTTTGCTAATTCTTTGATTGGAGTAATGGTGCCCAAAACATTCGACATTGAAGTGACGGCGACTAATTTGGTTTTCTCTGTGATTAGTTTTTTTGCTTCTTCCATATCCAACTCACCTTCTTCGGTGACTGGTATGAAGACTAATTTCGCTGAGCGCTCAGTTGCTAATCTCTGCCATGGAATCAAGTTGGAGTGGTGTTCCATTGCGGAAAGCACGATCTCGTCACCAGGCAAAATGTTGGCATTGCCCCAAGAATAAGCAACGAGATTGATTGCTTCTGTCGCATTGCGAGTGAAAATCACTTCGTGGGAATTCTCAGCATCGATGAATTCGCGTACTTGTTCGCGTACTGATTCGTATGCGTCGGTGGCTTCTTCAGCCATCGTGTGAATGCCTCTATGAATGTTGGCATTATAGTTCTGGTAATAGCCCGTGAGCGCGTCTATGACTGACTGCGGCTTTTGTGAGGTGGCTGCATTGTCTAAGTAAACAAGGCGCCGACCTGCAATGTTTCTCTCTAAAATTGGAAAATCTTTGCGTATCTGTTCTACGTTAAGCATGGATTACCTCGCACCGCTTGTGGTGGCGTGTGTTGCCACCCAAATGTCTTCGCCTCTTACTTCGATTTTGTAAGTTGGCACTGGGAGAATTGCCGGCAAGCACAAGGCTTTGCCTGTTTTGACGTCGAACCGAGCTCCGTGGCGTGGACACTCGATTTGATAATCGTCGAGTTCGCCTTCGCCCAATGGTCCACCGTCGTGCGTACAGATGTCGGCGATACAATAAAATTCGCCTTCCACGTTGCAGACTGCGATTTCTTTTTCAAAAGCATTGAAAACTCGTGCCGTGCCGATCGGAATGTCCGTTTTCTGAGCCACTTTTACGAATTCGTCTGACATCTTGGTGTCCTTTCTTTATACAATCGGTCTTTTGAATTAGTCTTTCTTGTCGCTTTGGATTTTGTTTGCAACCAGGTCGTTGATCCAATTTGGAGCACCGTCGACTGGACATGATTGAACAACTTGACGGAAGAAACCGCTGACAATTAGCTCTTCAGCTTCAAGTGCATTCAGTCCTCTGCTCATCAGATAGAAAATTTGTTCTCTGTCTGCTGGACCAACGGTTGCGCCGTGCGCGCATTTTACGTCATCAGCAAGAATTTCTAGTTTTGGAATTGAGTCGGCATGAGCGTTTGAGCCAATCAACAAATTTTTATTGCTTTGATATGAATCAGTGCGCTGCGCTTCTTTTGTGACTCGAATAGTGCCGAGGTATGCAGATGAAGAGCTGTCTTTTAACGCTACCCGGAAATTGATTGTGGAAGTGGTATCCGGTGCGGTGTGATCCTGGATGGTGTTGAAGCTGTAATGTTCACTATTTGCACCAAGCACGACGCCGCGAATGTCACTTTGCGAGCCAGGCTCTTTCAAATTAGTCTGAATGTCTGACTTGATCTGCAGACCGCCCAAAGCAACAGTCATTGAGTGCAGCTTGCCGTCACGTTTTACTTCGTTGTATACGCGTGAGACCGCAAAAGTGTTGGAGGCAAAATCTGAAATTTCGACATATGCCAGAGCGGCATTTTGTCCGACATAAGTTTCAACCGACGCATTGACGAGAGACAATGGAGTGTTGCCATCTTGCTTTCTGACTGCGCCGAATTCTTCGACATCTGAAGTGAAGATATTGACGAATTCGGCTTTGGCGCCTTCTTCCAGGATGATGAGCACGCGCGGGAAGAATGCCAATGAAGATTCATTCAATGTCGACAATACACTAACGACCGGATCGGTCAGGACAACATTTTTTGGCACATAGAGAAACGCACCACAATTGAAAAGTGACTGATTCATCAAATAGAATTTGTCGTCTTCTGAGAAATCATGTTTTGCTTGTGTTTCAAGCGAAATGTACTTGCTCAGCAAGTCGGCATGTTTGGCGAGCGCTGTAGAAAGAGAGCAGAAAATCACTCCTTTCTTGGACAACTCTTCAGCTTGCTTGGCTACTTCAACACCTTTTGATGTCGCATATATGTAAGGCAAATCTTTGCCGAGGTGGTTAAGAGCCGTCGCCACAACTTTTGGTTGTGCTGATGAAATTTTTTCTTT
>JACMKL010000620.1 GCA_014380105.1 Candidatus Melainabacteria bacterium | reverse complement strand
GCATCTTTCTTTTTCATTTCTTGCTACCATGCATTATGGTATAAATTTTTTTGAGATAGGCGTGCTGATAACTCTTTTGAGAGAAGGCGCAAAACTTCCACTGATATTAGATAGAGAACGTTGTCATAGGCCATAGTCCTTTTCTCGGACACGTATAATCTAATAGTGAACCCCGGCATCACGGCGCCAAAATACCAGGACGAGGCAATGAAGAAGAAAAGCTTGGCAGGAGTGGTCAGACACAGGCTTGTAAGCCAGTTAGATGACTACAAAGCAGGCGAAAGAGCCATGTTATGGAAGGCTCTGGCTCTTGCCGAAGAAATTCACGAGAAGGAAGTCCGCCGCCCGGGCAAAAGCGTGACCGCCCAGCCTTACATCGTTCACCCGATGCGCGTCGCACTCGTTCTCCTTGAAGAACTCGAATATCGAGACTACGAAGTGATTGCGTCAGCTCTCCTGCACAATGTGCTTGAAAGTGCTGAGGGTAGACTGACTATCTCGGATCTCGAACAACAGTTCACGCCAAACATTGCCTTAATCGTCTCAACGTTAAGTAAACCTCCGAAAGATGGCGCACTTAGTCGTGGCCAGCAACTGAGCACCTATTACGATCGCCTTAGTCAGGCACCTATTCCAACCAGATTGATCAAGCTTTCAGACCGTCTCGACAATGTTCGCGAGACGATTGATTCAATCGACCCGGAATTTCAGGAAGACTATTTGAAGACGACTATGAAGATTTATCTGCCGATGGCGGAAGATACTGACCAGTATTTGTTTGAAGAACTTGTCGGCTGTTGCCAAGAACTCCAAAACGCCATGAAAGTCGAGTCCTGATTCGACTTTTTTTCAAGACCAAAGACTCCAGCTGGCGCCACCGCGCTATCTTGAGATCTTATTTTCGCGCCCGTTGCCAGATGTTTCATCAAAATTATCCGTTCAAATATTGAACGCCATCTTCATAAAACCCTAGGGTGAGTTTCTCTCAAATCGCCCTCAATCACTTTCCACTTCCTTCAACTACCTTACACACACTCTCTTACAGCGAAATATATTCCGAATTTCCGCTTCCCGCCCCGCACTCAACGTGTGAAAGCTGGATTCGTCGATTGGGAATTTTGTTGGAGCAGCCGAAATATGATGTCCCAAATTCTCCTCCTGTGGCTAATCTTCGACCTCAAGCACTACATCGCCGACTTTGTTCTGCAGACGAATTACATGCAGGGCAAATTTCAAAAAACCGGGTGGGAAGCTCCTCTGGCACTGCACTGTTCGATGCACGCCATTTGTACTTTTCTGATTGTGCTCGCCTTCTCACCGATGATGTGGTGGCTTTCAATTCTCGACTTCGCGATTCATTTCACGATGGACAGAATCAAAGCCAGTCCACATTTACTTGGTCGTTTCAAAAATCTCTGTCCTCACGAAATGCCTACCGCCACCGCAGCTCAGAAAAGACACGACCGCTTCTTCTGGCTCGCACTCGGCTTTGATCAATACGTCCATCATCTGACCAATCTTCTCATCGTCTGGATTCTGCTCAGTTTTGGATGATTCTCCCAGTCTAAATTCTGGTGAGAAACATTCTAAATTGGCGAAACAGCTATTAAATCAGCTCGGGGCAACGCACACTCTGACACAGTGTGCGTGCCCCTCGGGGCCTAAGTTTCCTACTAACGAACATCTGCGTATTACCTATCAAAAAAAACCCGCGGTGCTACTACAACAGTTAGTATAAAAGCGCGAAAAAATGAAAAAGCGGCTGGCAGAGAAAAAATCGGGATTGCTCCGCGAGATTCTCTCTACCAGCCAATGTTCACAATGCTCACCTAAATGAGACTTTGATACCTTTGAGCTTGAAGCACTCGCCAGCGGCATAGCTGTGTTCGACAACGACACGCGCTTTGCGGCGACGCTCGGTGACACGGGCGACGGCACGTCCTTTCGGAACATAAGCCCATACCTTCCCCTCGCCGAAAACCTTGATGCGAGCCGCTTTGCCCTTACGGATTTCGATATAGGCGGCGGTGTCTTCGTCGAGCCCGAGAGCGGACGGCAAGCCGTAACCCTCTTGGACAGCGCGATTGATCACCGCTCCAGGTCGAGCGAATCGCGAACGCTCGGCGAAGTGTGTGTCTACCACCAGTCCGAAAAGCAGTCCAAGACCGCTTCTCGATTCAAGTGTAGACGCATCGGTCGAACCATCCGTCATACCGCCCGAAATCATGTACTCGCCGACACAGGCGGCTCCGGCCGAAGAACCTGCCACCAGTACTCCGGCTGAGAAAGCGCGCCGGAGTTCGGCAACGCCTTCCGCGCCCAGCCTGTCGACAAGATTGGATTGATCGCCGCCCAGCATGTAGACAGCGTCAACGCCCTTCAAATCAAGCACTTCACCTGGCATGACCGCGCGCACTTTTGTCACGCCCATGCCGCGCAAAGTTGCAACCATCTCGGATGCGACTTCGGCTGGGACGCTGGAGGCATGGGGCAACACCACAATGTCGCTTTCCACGCCTCCCGCCAGACTGACAAAGTCAGCAAGACAGCTCATCGCTCGCCCCCCAATCAGGAACAAGCGACCAATTAAATCGCAAGTATTCATATACACCTCACTTTGAGTTTATGTGGCTCCAGCTAGGCGCTGGATTCATCAGTATTTGAGCCGCCGTCCGACCTGGACTGCGAACGCAAGCGCACGAGATAAACGACGCCAGAGATGGCGCATACACTCGCGGCGATCAGAAGCGCATTCGAGACGCCGTAATGCTCAGCAGTCCAGCCAGCCATCAAACCCGCAAAGGGAGTGAAGCCGAGTTGGCACATGGAGAAGATGCCCATCATTCGCCCTTTGATTTCGGTCGGCACCAGTTGCTGCAGCAGCGAATTGCCGCCGGAGAACTGAATACTGACGCACAATCCAGCGCAAGCAGCTGCCACCGCGGAAAGTGCAACCGAATGCGAGGAGGCGATAATGGCTATGAAAAATCCCAGGCTCAAAGCAGCGATGCCGATGCCTTTGAGAAGGGCTGTTCCTCTGTTCTGACGAGCTAGAAGAAGCGCACCTGCCAAGGCACCGATGCCGCCGGAAGCGGAAAGGATGCTCAACTGTGCCGCGCTCCCAAGCAACATTTTGTCGACAATCACTGGCAGAAGAACGCCATACTGAAAGCCAAACATGCTCGTCACAATGGCAAGTCCAAGCAACCCACGGATGCGTGGATCGCGCAGAGTAGCCTTAAGTTTGTCGCTGTTTGCGGCACTGTCGGTTTTGGGCTTCGCGCCTACAACGACAGCCTTAGCCACTTGCGAGAGTGTGTATACGGCGAACACATAACTGACAGTGTTGATGCCGAAACAAATCACTTCGCCGAAGATAGCAATCAACACACCAGCGAGCAGCGGACCACTCAGACGAGCAATGTTGAAAATTGCCGAGTTGACGCTGATCGCATTGGTGAGGTCTTTCTTGGCGACAAGATCGCTCAGAAAAGCCTGTCGTGTCGGGACCTCGATTGCAGTCACACAGCCGAGAAACAGAGCACATCCAATCACAGCGGGAACAGAGAGATTGCCAGTTGCAACAAGCACGGTCAAAACCAAAGCTTGCAGCATGCCGCACAATTGAGTCGCCATCAGTATCTTGCGTCTGTCGAAACGGTCAGCAAGAATGCCACCGAAATACGTCAGAAAAAGCAAAGGCACATAACTGGCGAACGATACGATCCCCAATGCGACGGCGGAGTCAGTCAGTTTGTACACTAACCAGCTCAAAGCCATCGACTGCATCCAGGTGCCGGCGTTGGAGACCAACTGACCGATTGAATACAGTCTCAAGTAGGGGTTTGACAGTGAGCGGAAGGTTTGCCTGAACTCCTCTCGGAATTTGGTTGGCAGACCCATTAGCTCTTTCATTGAGATTTTGGGCATGGTTTGACCCCCACAAATTAGAATTAACCGGCACCCGAGATGGCTGTCGGTTGGAGATAAACGCACTTCGCCAAACGGTTGTACTTCCACGTCTGCGCAAGCAGTGAGGAAGTCGGATAGGGTTTAGGTGTTGTGCTTTAGGTTTTGGGCTCGAAGAAAAGAAAAAGACGCGGGAATAGATTCACCCTATCGAGTTCAAAGCTTAAAACCCAATAAAACTTCCTGCTCTTTGAGCTTAAACGCACACGTAGTTACTACTCTTGGCTTAACTTAATGCTAATGAGGGCTGCGTGGCAAATAGCGCAGCTATCACTCGTAGCGAAGAAAATCAAATTTTTTGCTGCGTTGTGATTACCGATTAAAGTTTCGATGAAAAAAAACGGACCGGAGATTTATTCTCACAGTCCGTTTTTGATCGCTCACTCGAATTCTTTTCTATTTCTTCGATTTTTTCATGTCGATGACGAAGCGATATTTGACGTCTTGCTTCAACAAGCGCTCGTACGAATCGTTGACCTGAGACATTTCAATCATTTCCACTTCACTGACAATTTTATTTTGCGCGCAAAATTCGAGCATTTCCTGTGTCTCTTGCATTCCGCCAGTGCCAGAACCAGCCAAATTGCGACGACCTGTGATCAAGCTAAAGACGCTTACCGGTTGCGGATTTGCTGGAGCACCAACGATGCAGTGCGTGCCGTCACGCTTGAGAAGATTAAGATACGCATCCAAATCATGGTCTGCCGATACGCAGTCGAGAATAAAATCGAATGTGCTTGTGTGCTTTTGCATTTCGTCAGCATTTTTTGATAGCACTACCTCATGCGCACCCAATTTTTTGGCGTCTTCGATTTTGGATGGTGAGGTGGTGAACAGCACAACATGAGCGCCAAGAGCGCGGGCAAATTTGACACCGAGGTGTCCGAGTCCGCCTAAGCCGACCACTCCAACTTTCTGTCCTTTACCTACTTTCCAATGCTTCAATGGCGAATAAGTTGTGATGCCGGCACACAGCAAAGGCGCAGCACCAGCGAGGTCTAAGCCCTCCGGAATACTCAGTACAAACTTCTCTCGAACGACAATACTGTCAGAATAACCGCCGTAAGTAGGGCAATTTAAGTGTTTGTCGTGACCATTGTAGGTTTGAGTAGCCGGAGCCAGACAATAAGATTCGATTCCGTCGAGGCAATTTTGACATGTTCCGCATGAATCAACCATTGTTCCGACAGCCGCAATATCACCCACTTTAAAGTTTTTGACTTCACTGCCGACGGCACTTACTTTCCCGACAATTTCATGTCCCGGAACAATTGGGTAAGTCGTTCCTTTCCAGTCGTTGCGCACTTGATGCAAGTCTGAATGGCAAACACCTGAAAATAAAATTTCAATTTCAACATCGTCTGCAAGTAAATCGCGACGTGGAATTTTTGTTGCTTCAAGTGAAGCGCTCGCGTCTTTCGCCGAAAAGGCGTCGACTAATTTTGTTTTTACACTTGTTGTCATTTCTCAGTTCTCCTTGGAGCACCAAATGTGGTGCCCAGCAAAATTTTCACAGGCTAATCGCCGATTACATTATTAAAACTCTTGAGAAACCCTGTTGAACAGGCCTAAAACTGCCTATTTTTTGCCTAATCCTGCAAAAATACGGAAATTGTTCCACTAAATGCCATAATAAACAAAGTGCCAAAAGCGAATCAGCAGGATTTTGAGTCCTACTGATTCACCCAGATTTACTTTAGCTTTCTGCGAATCAATGACCGGCGTTAGCCGGTTCAGCCAGTGCCTTCACAGGAGGCTGCACAAGGCCAGGTGCCGCCGGTGTCGATGGCGCTGTGGGCAGAGCTTCTTCGTCCTCATCCACGCCGCCTGTGCCGTTGCAGTTACTCAGAACCACAGGCTCCAGGGTAACTTCTACAACCGGCTCGACCACGCTTATAGCCGGATTGGTGTCAGTGTCAGCACCAACCGGAGCTGCCAAAACGACATCGCCTTCTGTCACTACGGCAGGGTAGGAAGCGATTTTCGAGACCGGATCAGAAGGACCGACCGGGATGGTGGTAGGCAATGTAATCGGGTCTGTTGAAGGAACAGCTGGGACTGGCGAAGGCACCGAAGCATGGACTGGCGCAGGTGGCGTATTCCCGTTCGAAGAACTGGGCTCACGGAAAGCTGCCAAAATTCGCTCCGGCAAATCAACTCCGGTGACCCAGAAGACAATAGCGAAGACGATGAAAGGCACAATCGGCACAAGCAAGCAGACTGCGCCGAACAAGAGACTGGTGCGAAACGCCAGGACGAGACCCTGAAGAGTCGCAATCAGAAGCGCGAGCCCAACCAGCAGCATCAGAGCCAGCAGAAAGAGCCCAAATAAAACAAAGAGAGCTTCCATATTTTTCTCCTTATCGCCTGAGCGACAGATTGGTATTTGGAAATCACCAGCTAAAACGGCTTTTCGGGCGGCTCTGCGGTGATTACTTGATCAGTTGGTAGCGCTTATTGATAGCCGGATCAATGAAGGCGCGGACATCCTGCGGATGCAGACGAACAATCAATTCGTCGCCCCGCAGAAATTCATGAACGTAGCCGTATTTTCCGTCGACATACAGGCGACCATCGGTCATCTGAGAAATCACGCGCACGTCGGCAGTGGGGGACAAAATGCCACCACGCAAATTCCACTTCTCGTCAGGGCGCATGCCGGGCTCGCGGACGAGATACTGAAACTGTCGCTGCGTGATTGGCAGAATTTTTCCACCAGCACTTCGATTGACCGCAGTCGATCCGGACGCAGGCGATATGTAAATACCGGACGAGCGCTGGATTTCCTTCTCCTCACCGATGGCGAGAATGTAGCGACACGTGCCGGCAGGGCTTAAGTCATGAATTAGAACTTCATTCAAAACAGGCACCGGCAGTGCAGTTCCGTTGAGAACGAGTTCGAGGCGGGCGAGGCGATACCAGCGGCGAGTTCCTGCCAATACTTGATCGAGAACAGCTCCG
>JACMKL010000619.1 GCA_014380105.1 Candidatus Melainabacteria bacterium | reverse complement strand
TCGAGTGATTACTTCGAGTGATTACTTCGAGTGACTACTGCAAGCCGAAGACGTTTTTGATGCCGTAGGCAATCATGTTCGGGTTGTTTTTCAATCTACGTCTGCAGTATGGTCCTGAAACTTTGTCGGCACCATATGGAAGATACATTCTTACAATGGCACCAGTTTGCGCCAGGTTGAGCGCGTGCTTCACGTCATCTTCCGCAGTCAACTTTTGGGAAAGCTCACTAAAATAACTGCCGTCAATTAAACCATTCTGCAAATTAGCGCGCGGCACGCCAAGCAAGAACTGAAATTCGAATTGCGATGATTTCAATTTCAGCGGCAACACTACTTTGTTGACGAAGTTGTTAACGCAATTTATGTCGTGCGATGCTAGTTCCACATAGACGCCCTGGTGAGCTAACTCTCTGGAATAGCGCACCGCAAGCTCTTTCATAATTGGCTTTTCCGTATGTGCAATTGCAGGCGGCTCTTGATAGATGCCAATGACCATGCGCACTCGCATGCCTTCTTCAAATCTCGGAATATCCTTTTCCGTTCGGAAAAGTCTCGACTGAATGACTGTGCCCAAGTTTGTATAGCCAGCTTTGTAGAGGGCAAAATAAGATTCGAGATGAAAATTGGTCCAACGGTGATCTTCAGCTTCTAGAGTCATATCGACGCCGCGTTGATATGCATAATCGACGATTTTATTGATGCGATCGAAAGCCGCTTCTAGTGCTTTCTCACTGGCTTTGCCATGAGCCGGTGCCAGAGTCGAGAACATTGAGGGTTTGAAAGAAATAGTCAGTTTTTCGCGGCTGTTGGAGGTGACGAGCTGACCTGCGGTCACTTCATCGATCAAACTCATGTAAGTTGTGACGTAGCGCTCGCAATCTTCCACTGACGCTGCATCTTCACCGAGTATATCGAGGGTGCCTGTGTATTTTTTGTCCTGAAAGAGCTCTTTTGCCTTGGCCAAAGTCTCAGTAGGAGTGCGCCCAGCCAGATACGGCTTGGCAAGAAACATCACCAAAGGCAATGGAATCACGTCGAATAGCGACTTCTTTGGCGGCGGTAGTGGTGTTGCTGAGTTTGAATCCATGCCCGAAACTAAATTCTCTGGTCTCACAGGCAATTTTACTGTCATACGATTTGCAAGCGCTCCTAAAAATATGAGAGGCAACAAGGTTTTTAGCCAGAGGCATAACCGAACAAATCCAGCCGACGCCGATTATAGGATCTCAAGCGAGCTTACAGGGTGTTTGTTGCAAAATAGTTTATCTTCTAAGCCGATCTAGAGATCAGGCTCTTAGTCGTCAGTTTGAATTCCGGCAAAGCCTTGATAGACCGAAAGCATTGGTACACGGCGACATTGCGCGGCAAGCAGGTTGTCCAAATCGTCCGAAAGGCGGCTGAGCTGGAGGATGTAGTTATTGTCGTTGCCGGTCTGCCCGCGCGGGTGAAAAATGGCGCCCTTGCAATTTGACCCCTGCAAAACTCCGACCTGCAAACGACCGGTCGGTAAATACCGAACTGAATTTTGTGGTCCGCGCAATTTTTCGGACTTGTTCTTCTTATATAGAAGCTGGGCAAGATTTACGACTTGTGCTTCCTGGGAGACAAGGAAGGCCGGGATCACAGCCACAATCACGTCTGCCTTGCCGGTGCGCCCCTTGGAGCCTACCAACAATTCGACACCGTCGGCATCCGGCACAAAACGTGCCCAGGTCCAGTTGGGGTCACGCGCATCGGTATCTTTCGGGCGCTTGAAAGCTTGTTCGAATTGATAGAAATCGTCTCCCAGACCGGCAAAATTCCCCTGGTTGAGCAATTTGTTCAGTCCACTTGCGCGTGCAAGTGTTGCTGTGACTGGTTTTATAGTGCTGGAGCGTTCGTTTATTGGCGCTCCACTACTGAAAGAACCACCATTTAATGAGCCTGCAGTAGCAACTAGAGGAGCAGGGTGCTCCTTCTTTGTTTCCTTCGGAGGACGCTTTGGCGCAACCGGTGGACTTATCGGACTTGCCTGGCGGGTGGTTGATAGTCGTCTGCCTTGATCCTGGCGCAATTTCTCCATCGCTTCATCGTCTGTCATCGTGATGCGCTCAATTCGAGTCACCACAAGATCCTGGGTGCCTTCATCAGAGACGCTGCCAATTCGGCTCATCACCTTACATTCGATACGCGGCCACTGATCTTTGTCGATCGGCAACTCATAAGGTGTCGGTCCGCGCAATTTTAAAAACTTCTGTTGATTGCGCTGATACTGCCCATCCCATTCATCGCGCGCCACTTGCGTGTAGCCATTACGCAAATCGAGGAAGCGTCCTTGAAAGCGAATGCTGGTATTGCTCAGATCACGACCGGTAGAATTTTCAATGAGGAGCGCAAGCGAAGGATGATAGCCAGTGGCATCGTGTGACCACCAGGTCAGAACCGAGCGCGGCGTAATCTTGCCCTGTGTCGATTCCGAGTCGTTCTGGCCACTATAAGAAATTGCGCGTTGCGCGGTTATTGATGCAGTAGCAAAGAAGCCCATGCTGAGCGCGATAGACAACGCCACCAAGCTATATAGCTTTTGCGACTTTTGCTTCGAAGCCTCTAACTGCATGATTTTCCCTTCGATTTACAATGGCAATCGAATCATATTGTGGCACAGTCTTTAAAAGCCGACCAAAATTTGATGGTAAAAGTTACGCCGAGGCTTTGAATCCAATCATTGCAAATAGTTTGCGGGCTTCACTCGCTGAGCCAACACGGGTCTCTCGGCTCTGGTCTGTGAGACGCATAATTAAATCGTTGAATTGGACGCTTATATTTCGATTTGCTGTGAGTGGGCAACTAACATTCAGAGGCTCAGGGTCAACACCTGTTACCAGAAAATACATAAGAGCGCCGAGAGAATAAAAATCACTGGCCGCCTCAGGTCTGCCTTTAACTTGTTCCGGAGCCATGTATGCCGGTTTGCCGACGGGCAGTGCATTGCCGGCGGAAACTTTGGCGAGGTTGAAATCAATGAGTTTGAGAACTCCGTTCTCATCTAACAATAAATTGTCAGGAGTGAAATCGCGATGCACCACTTGTGGTGCATGGCCATGCAAGTATTCTAAAATGGAACACATTTGCATGCCCAGTGAAATCGCCTCCGCTTC
>JACMKL010000075.1 GCA_014380105.1 Candidatus Melainabacteria bacterium | reverse complement strand
CTGACTGAGCTGCTTGAAGCTGGTGAGTTGGATGAGGAAGAAGCGAACCGACTCAAAAAACTAAAACGCCGTATTGAAACACAAAATGCCATAGCTGGCGCGCGTCGCAACTTTCTACTGACACTACCAGAAGGTTGGAATGAGCTTACTGATGCCGTCAAAAAAGCGCGAGCAAATCCAAAGAATTTGATACTTCTACAAGACGCCATGGGCGTGGCGCACAAGCTAAAAGGGACTTCAGGATCCTACGGTTATAGCAAGATCGGACAGTTTGCCGAACGCATTGAAAACTTTCTGGTTTCGGTTGATCCGTATACAGATACAGAACAAGAAGTGATCTGGGCTGAGATTATCCGCACGGTTACTGAAGGTGTCCAAATCATCAGCGACCTGACCCGAGCTGAAACCGGCGAGTCTACGACGGCAAAAATGCCGATGATGACCTGTCTGGCAGTAATACCAGAACAAACATATCAAGGACCAATGAAGGGTGCGGCCACCGACGCCAATTGCGAATTAGAAATCGTTGGAAGTTCTGTTGGTGCGCTCGTGAAATGGAAGAAGCGCCGTTTTGAAGCTGCCATAATCGACCTTGGACTCGATCCGATTGGTTCACGTTTTAAATTAGCCCGCGATTTGCGTCAACAAGATCAGGGCAGCATTCTGCCTATGTGTTTTATTGACTCTAAAAGTTTAAACCTGACCAGGCATGACACTGTATATGGTGGCGCTTCAGTACTTCTTACGGAAGATGATACAACGCGCGGAGCACTCAGCGAAGCCATGCAAATTCTTGGCATAGCAGGTCAATTGAGGAAGCCACGAGTACTTTGTATCGATGACGACCCATTGCTTTCGACCTTTGTGGAAAGTGTCCTTCAACCTCAAGGAATAACAGTTCGTTCGCTAAACGAGCCAATTATGGTTCTTGAAGTAATGTCGGAATTCCAGCCTGACCTGGTCTTGTTAGACGTAATCATGCCAGGACTGACCGGTTATGAAGTTTGCAGACTGCTTAAATCGACTGACGATTGGGCTCATATTCCGGTTATTTTCCTTACATCCAAAAGCGACGAAGCAGGTAAGCGAGCAGCCTTCACCGCCGGTGGTACCGATTTCCTAAGTAAGCCTGTTTTAGTTGACGAATTGTCCTCAAGAGTGAAGGCTCATTTAATCAAAGCTCTTAGTGAAGGAACCACGCGTATCGACGCACAAAGTAAGGTATTGACTTACCATGCTTTCGAAGGCGAAACTGCGCACCTTTTGGCACTTTGCGGCTCGCAATCACAGCCTCTGTCACTCGGAATGATCAAAATCGCCGATTATGATTCTTTGGACATCAATTACGGTGCCTTCTCTGCAGAGCACGTCGTCGGAAAATTAGGCGAATTGCTCAGGGAGAGATACCGAGCCGAAGACCTGCGTGGACGATTTGAAGAAGGCGTCTTTGCTCTGGCATTGCCGGGTGAGTCGGACGAAACTCTCAAATTAACATTTGAACTTCTAAAAGCAGATTGGGATGGGATGTGGTTCCCTTCTGGACGCGGAGAAGAATTTCAAACTGGCTTGATTTTCAGCAGCGCAGAATTCCCCCAACAAGGGGATAACTTTCAAAGATTGGCCGAGTATGCTCTAAGGGGCCTTAAACAAAACGCTATTTAACTAATGTGAGTGCACTCGTGAATATAAAACAAGTACTGCTAATTGATGACGACGCCAACATTCGCACCCTCGCGCAAATGGGGCTGGAAGGGCTGACTGATTGGAAAGTAGAATTGGCCGGCTCAGGTGCAGAAGCGCTGAAAAAGGCTACTTTAATCAAACCCGACCTCATTCTTCTCGACGTTATGATGCCAGGAATGGACGGACCTACAACCTTGAGCGAATTGCGCAAGTTAGATGCTCTGTCTTCTGTGCCAGTTATTTTCATGACGGCAAAAGCGCAAACGCACGAAGTTGAACTTTATCAGAAAATGGGTGCCAGAGGAATAATTACAAAGCCATTTGACCCTATGACTTTGCCAGACGATATTCAAGAAATTTTGAAAATGGAAATAACTAGTAGCTCAAGTTAAAGCTGAATAGGGAATGCGCCATAGATGGACAATTTTGGTAGGGATTGCGGGAACTCTGTTCCTGATGCTTGCAGCGGCCGGATATGCGACATACGCCACGGCTCAGCAGCAAGAAAACATGTTGCTTCATCGCCGCTGGCTGATCCATTCATATCAAGTTTTGATGAAACTGCAAGAAATTGACGTACAAACCGAAGAATTAGTATCGAGTGAGCGCGGATATATCATCACTGAGAAAAAGCAGTTCGTAGCGGATTTCAATCGCTCGGAGAAGACCTTGAGGGAGGCTCTCGATGCCGTGATGGAACTCATGAAAGACAATCGTCCACAACAAAAACGTTGTGAATTTCTCATTCGCACTATTGATAGGCGAATTGAATATCTAAAAGAAGTAATTGCAACAGCAGACGAAGAAGGTTTTGACGCCGCCCGCGACGATGTCAAAAATCGTGGCGTGGAAGTTTTTGAATCTGAATCTGACGACATTTTGCACGAAATAATACACTCGGAAAGGGAGCTATTGAAGTTTCGCGCAGATAAATTGACCACTGAGACAGCGCGCACCAGTGACTTATCAAATACATTATTGGCGCTTGCAATATCTGCCCTGATTTTGTGTCTTTTGATGGTCAGTTATTTCTTCAAAGAGAAGAACAATGTAGCGAAAAGACTATCATTGCAACTTGCTGTCACTCAAATTTTGAGCGAAAACAAAAATATTCAGGAATCATTTCAAAGATTGCTGCAGGTGCTCGGGACAATCAATGGATTTAAATTTGGAGCGGCCTGGTTGGTCAGCACCGAAAATGCAGTCACTGAACTAAGGCCGATTGCATCCTGGAAAGGCAATGGCAATATCTATGTAGGTTTTGAAAAACAGACATACGAAAAAACTTTCCAGATCGGAGAGGGACTGCCTGGGCGAGTATGGGAAATTGGTGCTCCTGAAATTTTCAATCTCAACGAAATTGACATTGCAAAATTTCCGCGCAAGCCTGCAGCCTTAGAAGAGGGACTGAAACAGGGCGTTGCATTCCCAATTTTTGGACACAATCAAATACTTGGAGTAGTCGAATTTTTCAACGACAAATCAGAAGATTTCGATGAAGAACAAACTCAGACGCTTGCCTCATTTGGTCACGAAATTGGTCAATTTATAGAGGCTGTGCGGGGACGCGAAGAACTTTTAGAACGCGCCGAACTTTCGGTTTTCGTAGCCGAAATAGCTTACGTCCTCAGTCAACAAACAAACCTGGATGAATTACTAAAACAATGTACAAGCCTGATGGTGCGTCATATGGATGCAGCTGTGGCGCGCATTTGGGTGGTTGGACAAGAAGAAGATGATGACAATCGTGCTCTCCATCTAAAAGCAAACTCTGGAAAAGCAATTGCGGATACTCAAAAACCCGAACCTTTAAAATTTGGAGAGTCCGAAGTAGGTGTAATTGCAGAACAAGTAAAACCGATTTTTGCCGATGATATAACAAGTGTTCGTGAATTAGCTAATCGAGACTGGATCAAAAACGAAGGCATAACGGCGATGGCCGGCTATCCTCTGGTGTTTGGTACGGACTTACTTGGTGTAATGGTCATGTACTGCAAGGAAAAAATTTCCCTTAGAAAACTTGAGGCACTTTCCGGAATTGCAAACGGAATTGCACTCGGCATTCAAAGAAATATTTCCGACAAAAAGTTGGAAGAGAGAGAATTTTTGTTCCGAACACTCACTGAGCAAATTCGTGAAGTGTTTATGATTATCAAACCGGACAACACTTTCATCTATATAAGTCCTGCCTTTGAAGAAGTTTGGGGACGCCCGATATCCGAGGTCTATCAGAATGCCACCAGGCTCTTTGAGGGTATTCATCCGGAAGATATTCAGCTAGTTCAAAATTTCGTTGAACGCACGAAGTCAGAGAAAGCACCTGCAGAGGTTGAACACAGAATTATTCGCCCGGATGGCTCGATACGATGGATTTGGGCACGCACTTTCCCAAGCATCGGCGAAGACGGCGAAATCGAAAGGATTTACAGTATTGGTCACGATATAACCGATCGCAAAGAAGCAGAGACGCGCGTAAGTGAATTCTATTCAACAGTCTCACACGAATTAAGAACACCGCTTACATCAATTCACGCCAGCTTGCGCTTGATTGAAGGCGGCATAGCTGGTGAGGTGCCCGCGAAAGTAGCACGATTAGTTGGCATTGCCAGAAATGAATCAGATCGTTTGATCCGACTAATCAACGATATTTTGGACATCAGAAAATTAGAAGCCGGTCGACTGGAACTGAAAGTTAAGAGTGTTGAAGTTCAAGATCTTGTCGACCATGCCTTTTCGGCAGCGCAAGGAATGGCTCAAGAAGCAGAAATCAGCTTAGAACATCAAATGATGTTTGAGGGAAAAATTAAATGCGACCATGATCGTATCGTTCAAATTCTCGCCAACTTTCTCTCTAATGCAATCAAATTCTCTACAAAAGGCTCCAAAGTTATCCTCGACGTAGAACGCACTAAAAATATGGTTCGATTCTCTGTTTCAGATGAGGGAGAAGGAATTCCCGAAGGAGAGATGCACAAGTTATGGGGGCGATTCCAACAGCTTGACTCCAGTGATACCAGGCAGAAAGGCGGCACCGGTTTAGGTCTTGCTATATCGAAAGGTCTAGCGGAGCAGCATGGTGGCAGTGTCGGCGTAGCATCAGAAGTAGGTCGTGGCACAACTTTCTGGGTTGAGTTACCGATCCTTGAAAATTCAGCGCGAGCCACTGCATCAGACTTGAAGAGTTATTCATTAGCGCGCGTCCTGATGGTCGAGGACGACCAAGAACTTTCAAAGCTGATCAAACACATGCTGAGAAAAGAAGGCTTTGACCTTGAAGTCGCAGGAAGTCTCAGTGAAGCAGACGAATTACTTAAGGAATTCACTCCCAGAGCGATTATTCTCGATATTCATTTGCCGGATGGCAACGGCTTAGCATGGCTTCGTGACAAACAGGCGAAGAATAGCCAGTTTGCAATTCCTACTGTAGTTCTAAGCGGCAATGATCGACCGCAAGCAGAATCTGGCACACCAATGATTATGGATTGGCTGATTAAGCCTGTCGAAGATAAACAACTCGAAAGAGCATTACGATTTGCGGTTCGCAATAAAGGTGCCGTGACAGCAAAGATATTAATTGTCGAAGATGATAGTTCTACGCGCGAGCTCATAAAACACCAGGTCAATCAGTTTCCTGTCGAAATTGTTGAAGCTGTTGATGGTCCTGGAGCCCTCGCGGCAGCAAAGAAAGAATGTCCCGATTTGATTATTCTCGATATCGGAGTTCCCGCACCAGATGGATTCGACATCATCGAAAATTTACGAAAAGGCGACTCGAAAAGTACACCGTTGATTATCTATACGAGCAGAGACCTTTCGAAAGACGAGATGAATCAGCTGACACTTGGATTAACAAAGCACTTAATCAAATCGCGAACTTCAGAAGCCGAATTTGTCGATTCGGTGAGATTATTACTAGATGGACTTCTGCCACAACCTTCTGACAGTGACTTGCAAAAAAAATGAATTTGTCATTTACCAACCGCGACTTTTTCCAGTACCTTGGAAAAGCGGCGCAAACCGTCTTCGAAAACTTTGACTGGCACACGCTCATCAATTCCGTGCATGCTTGCTAAAAGTTCCGGCTTAATTTCAAAAGGCTCAAATCCATAGCAAGTCAGGTTGAGTTTGCGAAACCAATGCGAATCAGTAAACCATGGCACCACTACTGGTTTAACTGGCGTACCAGGCGATTCTTCAGCAGCCACTGTTTTGATAGCAGACATCAATTCCGTATCAATGGGTGAAGCACCAGCAATGTTCCATTCAAGCTCAGAAATTTTTATTGTCGGATCTTTGATCAACTCTTTGACGTGCGCGATGAAATCGTCCTTCTCAACGCCCGGTAAGAGACGACAATCAACTTCGGCAATTGCTTCGCCTGGAATGACGTTTGTCTTATATCCAGCTTTGAGAACTGTTACAGATAGGGTGTTAACCAACATACTAGAGAGCATGCGATCGTTTTCAATTCCAGCGATGTACTCGGCGCTTTTGGTGTCATCGACGACCTGACTGTAATAACTTTTAAGTGGCTCAGGTTTTGAAGCACTGATTTTGGCTAAGTCTTTAGCGACTCTGGGCGAGCGGATATTCATTGGATAAACTGCGACCAATTTTTCCAGTGCACGCGCCAGCTTGTTATTAGCAGAGTCTGCGATAGGCATCGATGCATGTCCCGCTTGCCCGGTTGACTTTAATTGCAGCCACAAAACATTCTTCTCTGCGAAATTTACTCCCCAGAACTTCGGTTTACCGTCACTACCGGTGATGATATGCGATCCTTCATTGATCAAAAATTCAGCATCCTTGAGCAATTCCGGGTGTTTTTCAGTAAACCATCGGGCACCAAATTCGCCACCAACTTCTTCGTCTGGAGTGCCAAGGAAAATAATGTCACGGTCGAGAACTTTACCGGAACGCTTCAGATTAAGCATCGCTTCAAGCTGCACGATGCCGAAGCCTTTCATGTCTAAGGCGCCTCGTCCCCAGATTTCGCCATCGACAATTTCTCCCAAGAATGGCGGATGCTTCCAGTCCGAATCCGTACCCGGTTCAACCGGCACCACATCCTGGTGCGCCGCCAGCAGCAAGGGTGGGCACTTCGCGTCCTTGCCCGCCCAGCGATACAACAGTGCGCCGCCATTGACCGTTTCGCGCTGCAGCTGCGCATGGACTGTCGGAAAACCCTGTTCAAGCAAGGCATGCAGTTCGTGGAAGGGCGCGAGATCTGCATCGGCAGTGAGTGGACTGATCGTGGCGATCCGCACGGTGGCCTGG
>JACMKL010000618.1 GCA_014380105.1 Candidatus Melainabacteria bacterium | reverse complement strand
TTTTGAAAAATGGATAGCACTGAAGGAATTCTGCAGGCAATAGGGATGGGGCGCTTTGATGACTGACAGTACACGCGCAGCGCAGGAAGTTCAGCTTTCGAGGCTAAACTTTTATTGGTGAAATTACGAATGTCTTGCCGCGGCTAAAAAATTCCCAGCGAAGAATCGTATGCAAGTCTTTGATTCGAATCGCTGAGCGTATCCCAAATTTCGTGCAGTTGTCGTAGTTTTTTTAAATCGTAATTTGGATGATTTTCCGAACCGAATTTTTTCACCCAGTGATCGTAAGCCAGTTGAATGATCTCGACATCGGCAGCAGGATCGACTTGCAATATTTGATAGTAATTTTGCGTGTCTTTCTTCGCGACTGAAAGTGGCTGAGGGGAGAAATTAAGCGTTTGATCGACCGGGCTGTCATCAACGTCGTAGCCAAGCTCACGAGCCAGTTGTTTTGCAGTATCAGCTTCAACAACCTGGTTAAGTGTGCGCATCACTTTCATGTCATAAAACAAGTGTTTAATCACGTGCGTGTCCGGCAAACCCAAAAGATAGGCAAGTCTAGCGACAGTCAGATCGTGATTTAAATGAACTCGTTTTTTCGAAGTCATTCGAGATTATTGCTGTGGAGGTGTGTCGCCGAATTCAATCATCAAGTCGACAACGCTGTAGGTATTTTGGATCAGTTGTGTAAATTGCTTGCGCATTCTGTCGTCAGCCATCCACTGATCGCCGCCTCTTTGGTTTGGCACTTTCAATTCGTCGGAAACGATAATTGCTGCCATAAGGTGGCGCATCATGTACTTGTCCAATTTTTGTTCTCCTTGACCTTCGCTGAAAGCATACTCCAAAACCGCCCAAAAGTGCGTTTGAGGGGTGCTTGGAAACTGGTTTTCATCACACAAGAGCGTCACATTTAGTACTGTTTTGGCGCTTCTCCAAGCTCAATCATGAGGTCAACAACCGTGTAGGTGTTCTGAACCAGCTGTGAGAACTGTTTGCGCATTCTGTCGTCAGCCATATAGGGGTCTCCGCCACGCTGATTCGGCACCTTTAGCTCTTCGGAAATTACGATTGCTGCCATGAGGTGGCGTACGAGTGATTTGTCCATTGCAAGCTCTCCTTTTGGTGTCGCTGAAAGCGTACTTCAAAATTCAGCAAAATGTCTTATGTGTTAGCTCGGGACGCAGATGGCCTGCCGTCATGGCTCCGTTGCCGAGAAGACGTCTATTAGCGAGGTGCATGGCAGAACAATGTTACATTGATCAGGGTACTTTACGCGACAGGCATTAAATCACGGTAGTCTCTTTGAAACAATTCATTCATCCTTCGGAGCAACATCTGCAAGTGACTTTAGCAATTCTAAAGGAAGGTCTTCTGCTCTTTGCTCTAGCTGCTATATCGCTTGTGTTTGCCACCTGTCTGGCTCCCTATCCTGCGTTCAGTAATGATCAGATTTGGAAAATTGTACAGGAAGACAAAATGTTTGGGCGCACAACTACCTATGTCTCCGAACGAGGCTTGTTGCGCGAATTTCCACAGCTCGGAGCATCAACGATAAGCTTGAAACCTTATGGGAAAGTGCTGTTGTTTAGTGACGAGACCAAAATGTGCTGCCCCATGACTATGGAAGAGTGGAGAAAGTGGATTCTTAGAACCACCATGAGCTTGAGCACGACTGTGTCTGGTAGCTTAATGAAACAGTCTTGGACCGGAGGGATTCCGTTGACTGTAGACGGCATTAGAGCTACTTCCTACACTCTCAAAGTGGAAGGTTCTGAGCAAGTTCGTGTCAAAAGTTTTCGGGCTGTCCAGGTTGTTAAAGTCATATTGGCCGATGACATTGAGATAAACTCATCGCTAGCTAAAGTTTATTCTGAGTGCTATTGCCTTCCGTTCAGTACTAAGCTGCCACTGCGTATCGATTATATTTATTCTCCGAACACTAGAACAAGCGTATTGTCGACATTGAAAGCCAGCTTAATGCCTGCTAACTCTGACATTATCCGTCTGCCTGTCGGCTATAAAATGGTCAAATCTGTTCTGAACGTGACGACCGGAGGCATGATCGAAGATTTGTTGATCGATGTTGTGCCATTAACCGGAGTTTCATCGGGAAAGAGAAAGCCTCAACTTCATCCCCAGACTAATTCGCGATGAGAGCATCTAGCCACTTAAAATGGCGATAAATTCTTTACCCTTGATGTTCTATACCAATAAATAAATGCTGAGTTCAGCAACTGGTCGAATGCACTTGATAGTTTTCTTGAATCACGGGTGACAATATATGAAAGCATGTCCCTTGAGCCTTTCAGTGCCAGAGTAACTGCGGCTGTCTCCGAGTTTCG
>JACMKL010000617.1 GCA_014380105.1 Candidatus Melainabacteria bacterium | reverse complement strand
GAGGAGCGCGGCCCCGATTATCAATGCAGCAAGAACCAGCGCCAGACTTATTCTGTTTGCGACCTTTTGGAAAGAATCTACAAGAAGCGGCTCATCGATAACTTGCACTTTCAAATTATTCTGAGCGGCAAGGTCCATGATTTTATTGACATTGCGCGGGAATTTCTCAAAATAATCTTTCGCCTCAATCAAAGTATTGAGCATATTTCCGGGCGAAATTTCATTCATCATGCGCTGCTCGAGAATGTGAGCGGCATCTCGACGAATGCAAGCATTCGGGTCAAAATCAGGGTGCAAAGCACGACCAACTTCATCAAGGTGAAGAAGCGCTTTACCAAGCATGGTCAATTCAGCTGGCACGCGTATACCACAATCACCAGCGGCTCTTGTGATACCAACGATAACTTTGCCAACTTCCATGTCGTCGATGCTGGCATTCAAATCTCGTTGCACTAAATCAGCAACTTCTTTTCTAAATCTACTTTCGTCAAATTTCGGTTTTGGATCGCCAATATCAACTGCAACGTTTGCTACCGAATCCGGACGACCTTCACTAATTGCGATCACCAATTGCAGGAGTTTTTTCTGCATATTTGGCGTGATTCGTGCCACCATGCCTAAATCGATCAAGGCCACTTTATGATCTTCGGTCAATAGAACGTTGCCGGGATGAGGGTCGGCATGGAAGAAACCATCGACAAGAATTTGCTTCAAATATGTCTCAAAAACTTGTTCAGCAAGAGCAAGACCATTCATTTCCAATCTTTCGTATGGAGTAATTGAGGTAACTTTTTTCCCATAGATAAAGTCCATGGTGAGGACTTTGGAAGTACTGTAATCAGGAATGTGCTCCGGCACTACAACAAGTTTAAATTCTTCGACATTTTTCCGCAGGGTCTCCAAATTCTGCGCTTCTTTACGATAATCGAGCTCGGCGAGCAATGACTTTCTAAACTCATCGACCATCACGTCAAATTCATATTTCTTACCTAGAGCCGTGTGCATCACATAAAATTCGGCGATATCGGAAAATATTTCAAGGTCTTGAATGATGGTGTCACGAATGCCCGGACGTTGGACTTTGACTGCCACATCACGACCACTTCGCATAGTCGCTTTGTGAATCTGTCCGAGCGATGCAGCTGCAATCGGATGAGGATCGAATTCATTAAAAAGTTTCGACAAACGAACTCCAAGCTCGCTGGTAATAGTCTGCTCAATTTGGTCGAACGGAATAGGCGCGCAATCATCCTGTAAGCGACTCAATGCAGTAAGGTAAGCAGCAGGCAACACGTCTGCACGTGTCGAGAAAACCTGCCCAAGCTTGATGAATGTAGGTCCAAGCTTCTCCAGGTCTTTAGCGAACTCCTCCGCGGTGCCCTTTGCCTTCTCGGTCGGTTCACTATTCAACGCTTCCTCAAGCCCAGCACTCTTGACCAGATCCGAGCTGCCATATTTGGTCAGCAAGGCGGCAATTTCCTGATATCTTTTCAGATATCTAGGCTCGAGTTTCAGTCCCATCGTCGTCACCCCTCGTCGCTGGCGCTTTGTCGTTTGCTGTGTGTAAGACTTCCGAAAGTCCAAACAGTTCCATAAGGGCAAGCATGAGCTACACAACCGCAGGCGCTTGGTTTTCGGATATGTAGATAAAGAAGGCGAAAAAAGACGGGCTCCGATCAAGAAGCCCGTCGATTAAGTCCAAAATGGCGTTGAAACGCTTATGTTTAGCGCGAAAGCTTAGACAGGGAAGGCTGTGGCAACTTTCGGGAAGTCGATTTCCGGCGCTGCGACCTGAATCAAGTAATAAGCCATCATGTTAAAGGAGGTATTGGCAATCAATTCGACGATTTCGCCGTCTGTGTAACCAGCTGCCTTCAACTCGCCAATGTCGTCTTTTGGCAAGTCGGCGTGGCGCACGACAATGTTGCGGACGAACGAAAGACCGACGTCTTTCTTCTTGTCTGAAGATGATTGCTGTCTTGCCAATTTGATTTCGTCTTCGGTCATGCCGGCTTTTGCAGCCATGGCTACGCGGGCAGCCAGCAAATATTCGCATGAATAAATTTCAGCTACGGTGACGCCGATGGCGGCGATCATTTGAGCGTCGAGGGCGCCTTTGGAAAGGGCTTCGCGAGCTGACAAAAATGCTTCAAGGGCAGCTGGCGAATTCGCCATTACTTTTAGTACATTCGGAGCAAATCCCATGCCCTTCTCAAAACCGGAAAGCAATTCCTGAGGTCTACCTGTGAGTTTGGTTGTATCGGCCAATTCCAAAACGGGCATGTACTTCTCCTTTTCAAAAAATGCAAACAAGTAATCCCTGCCAACGCAAGAATCATCTTGCTTCAATCTGCAAGCGGCACTGATCTTACCACTGCCTAATCAAAATTCCTCAAAACAAAACGGCGATTCCACTCCTGTGGGCCGCGCGCATGTTGGTGAGCTTCTTTGATTCTATCAATCGAATCCTTGGCGACAGGAATGCTGTCTTTGAAAACAGCCCAGGTGACGTGTTCTGTGTAAGGACTGCTGGTCAGAGAACCGCGATAATAGTAGAACTCGTCTAATTTATTGACCTTGTCAGCGATATCGTTCGGCAGCTCAGAAGACGATGCACCATTTTCGCGGCGGAAGAAATTCAGTAAAGAATTACTGGCAGTTTGATCTTCTTTCTGAGAAATTTCCATCAAGACACCGACAACAAGCAACTCAGATGGTTCTTCGATACTGTCATCACCAGTATTTTCATAAGGCAACAACTGGTGAATAAAGTGAATTTCGCCGTCGAAAATTTTGCCATCGACAAGATGCTCAGAATCTTGATGAAAGTGTACTTTCACTAGTTTAGCCTTATGCGATCCAAAGTCGAGAAAAGCGTCACTGGTCACTTCAAAATTGCAGTGTCCCGTTTTCTGGCAAGCATCAAAATTGCCTTTGATATCTCTCCAATTATCGTGAAATGCAATTTTCTTTTGAATTCGCATTGTCTGCGAATGTTTGAGGTCGAGCGGGGACTGATGAAGTCCAACTTTTTCGGCAACAGAACTTTTTTCCATTTAAAAAATCCCCCTCTACGCCTTTTGAGCAGCCGGTGAAAGTACGTCAGTAACAAGTTCTTGAGCAGCAGTTTGAATTTGCTTCAAGTGCTCCTCACTCTTAAAACTTTCGGCGTAAATTTTATAAACGTCCTCTGTCCCGGATGGACGAGCGGCAAACCAACCATTTTCGGTTACCACTTTCAAACCGCCGATTGCTTCATTGTTGCCTGGAGCCGCAGTAAATTTCTGAACGATTTTTTCTCCAGCCAATTCTGATGCTTTCACATCATCAGGAGAAAGTTTTTTCAATTTAGCTTTTTGCTCAGGAGTAGCCGCAGCATCAATGCGCGCATAATGCGGATTGCCAAATTCTGCCGTCAATGCAGAATAATGCTTGCTTGGATCTTTGCCTGTCACCGCCGTAATCTCAGCTGCCAACAAAGCCATGATAATACCGTCTTTGTCTGTCGTCCAAACAGAGCCATCCATACGTAAGAACGAGGCTCCAGCGCTTTCTTCTCCACCAAATCCGAATGAGCCATCGATTAATCCATCAACAAACCATTTAAATCCAACCGGAACTTCAACCAACTTGCGACCGAGTTTGGCGGCAATACGATCGATAAGACTGGTACTCACTACTGTTTTGCCGATTGCCGAATCTTTGCGCCATTCTTTGCGGTTTTGAAACAGATAATCAATCGCGACAGACAAGAAATGATTGGGGTTCATCAAACCGCTTGGAGTAACGATTCCGTGGCGATCATGATCAGTATCGTTGGCAAAAGCAATGTCAAAACGACTGCGAAGTTCGATCAGACCTGCCATCGCATATGGTGACGAGCAATCCATCCGAATTTTGCCGTCCCAATCGACAGTCATAAACGAGAATGTCGGATCGACCTTAGAGTTGACCACTTCGATAGGCAATTTGTGTTCGGCAATTATGCGCTGCCAATAATGAACACCGGCGCCACCAAGCGGATCTACGCCACCTTTCAATCCTGATGCCCTAATAGCATCGAGATTGACAACGCTCGAAAGTTCACTGATGTAGAGCGCCGTAAAATCAAATTTGTGCGTTGTCGACGCGACCATTGCAGCCTTAAAATCGATTCGCTTAACGCCTGCAAGTCCGTTTTTGAGATATTCGTTGGCTTTGTTTTCCACCCAACTGGTGATGTTGGTGCCGGCAGGACCACCATCAGGCGGATTATATTTGAAACCACCGTCTTGGGGCGGATTGTGCGATGGTGTTATGACAATACCGTCTGCCAGACCGGACTTGCGTCCTTTGTTGTAAGTCAAAATCGCCAGAGAAATAGACGGAGTTGGCGTGTAGCCCAACTGATTGTCGATCATGACATTCACTTCGTTGGCGGCTAAAACTTCCATAGCGCTCGCAAAAGCAGGCTCAGAGAGCGCGTGCGTGTCGATGCCCATGTAGAGCGGTCCCGAAATAGACTGTCCCAACCTGTAGTCGCAAATTGCTTGAGTGATAGCAAGAATGTGCTCTTCATTGAAAGCACGGTGCAGCGCTGAGCCTCGGTGCCCAGAGGTTCCAAAAGCTACTCTTTCAGAGGCGACCGACACATCCGGCTTCTCCGTGTAATACGTCGTGACCAGGCGAGGGACGTTAACTAGCAAATCTTGCGGCGCCAATTTGCCTGCGAGTGGACTGATCATGAAATATCTCCTGTATAGCTTCTGGCTAGGCTGCATATCATATCGAATACGCCCCCTATACATCTACAAGTCAAGCAGTGAGACTAAACCTTCATTGCGCCCAAGTACCCAAATAGATACTGAGATTTGATTTGCCGACCGCACAGGGTGTAACCAAATCGCCTCTTTACTTTCGCTAAAATGGGCACTAAGGCCGAAGTTTCTCTGCCATAATGCTGGTCAGTACAGTCAATTCGGCTGGCAAAACACATTCACTAGTGGGTACGCAAATGACCATTGCTACTTTGGAAGCTGCATTTCCCAAGTTAACCGACGAAGAGCTCATACAGATTAAACCTTTTGCGCACTGCGAAACATTGCAAGATGGTGAGTATGCCTTCACTGCAGGGGCGAAGGAACCAGATCTATTTATCGTTCGCTCTGGGCTCCTGGACATTATTAATCCACTGGACAATGACCGTGTTGTAGCTACACACGAAACCGGCAGTTTTGCCGGAGACATCGATTTACTGATTCGCCGTCCGCCATCACTTTCAGCAAGGGCACGCGGTGTCACTGAAGTTTGCCGCGTTCCTGGCGATGAATTGCAAGGCGTGCTGGTGAAGATTCCACAGCTGTCAGACAAATTATTGATTGCGTTTCAGATGCGCAGAGAAATCCTGCAAAAAGAAGGTAAATTTGGACTTCGCGTAATCGGATGCGGTAGATGCAGTGATACCACAGAGTTGCGTGAGTTTCTGTACAAAAATTTTGTTCCGTTTATTTGGTACGACAGAGATACCAAAGAGGGACTTGACGCAGAAGAAAAATATGGCGAACTGCCTGTGGTGCAAAAAGCAGACGGCAAAACGATGGTGCGCCCCAGCATTCGAGAGCTCGCCAACGAGTGCGGAATTTGGCACCATTGCCCAAACCAAACAGTCGATCTCGCCGTAATCGGCGCCGGTCCTGCGGGACTGGCAGCAGCCGTCTATGCAGCATCAGAAGGTCTCAATACAGTCGTTCTGGATAAAATGGGACCTGGCGGTCAAGCCGGTGGATCTTCAAAAATCGAAAACTTTATTGGTTTTCCATCTGGGCTTACCGGCATGGAATTAGCGACGCGCGGCGTTCTACAGATGGTCAAGTTTGGTGCCAAACTGATTGCTCCAACTGAAGTGATGTCGCTAGAGCCAGCCAAAGACGAAAACGATTATCACCGCCTTGTTCTTGATTGCGGTGCAGTAATCAGCGCAAAAACCGTATTAGTATCAACGGGTGTAGCGTGGCGAAAACTGGTTGCGGAAAACGTTCAGAAATTTGAGCGTGCGGGCATTTATTATGCGTGCACAAATATCGAAGTCATGCTCCACGATAAAGAACACGTCGCAGTTGTTGGCGCAGGCAACTCTGCTGGACAAGCTGCCATGTATTTAGCAGAATGCTGCCCAACTCGAACGGTGCACATTTTTGCACGCGGGAAATTCGGACCAAGTATGTCTGAATATCTATGTCTGCGAATTGCAGCAGCACCAAATATAGTTGTACACGAAAACACCTTCATCACTAAGGTAAATGGTGCCGGTTACAATATCGAGTCTGTCGATATTACCGAAAACGCCGAAGAGAAGTTGATGGTGCTTGGTGCCGTATTTGTCTTTATCGGCGCCGACCCAGGTGCGACCTGGTTGCCGGACGCAGTCTTGAGAGACGACAAAGGCTTTATTCTGACGGGCACGGAAGTTGCACAATCAGGGAAATGGCCACTCAAAGACCGCAACCCTTGCCCTTTAGAAACGACCATACCAAGAGTGCTAGCCGCTGGCGACGTCAGAGCAGGATCTACTAAAAGAGTAGGATTTGCTGTCGGCGACGGGTCACTTGCAGTTACTTGCGTTCATTCGATGATGTCTTAATTCGGGTCTACGATTGCACCCAAAAATAAAACAGCATTTGTCTGACCGTCTCTGATTGCAATAACGAATGGACGGTCGCAGACCATGTTGAATGGTTGAGGCGGATCCATTCGAGCACTGGTGGTTGCCATCTCAACAGCTGTTGCCGCTGCAGCTTCAGTGCCTTTCTCATTCACTTCTATAAAAGTCTTGTGTATGACACGCGAGATTATGGCTGGTTCTTCAAGCATATTTTTGAAATCAGCACACTTGTCGTCAAAAGCACAGGGCATTCCAGCTGCTTTTAGAGCGTCGCTCAACTCAGTTTTGTATTCGATTTTAAATTTCGGTAGTCCCAGACTGCCTTCTTCTTTACGAAACTGATTTTTCCATTCAGTCCAATTCTTTTCTGTAAAAGAAGCAATAAAAGCATCTATACCAACTTTTTGGTCAGGAAGGAAAACGCACATCTGGAGGCGTTTATCCTGATAGGGCAACATCACAGCCTGAAAATTAGTGCCTTTCAAATAAGGCATTTTGGCTGTGCGGTTCATCATTTGCACATCTTTCTTGGCGCCATCAGAAAGAGTAAACTTTGCTTCTC
>JACMKL010000616.1 GCA_014380105.1 Candidatus Melainabacteria bacterium | reverse complement strand
TGGAGATGGCTGAAGACTGCGACGGATATCCTGGAAGAAACCCTTTGCATAAAGTTGACGCAAATCAGAAGTCAATTGCTTTTCGTTGTAAACCATACCTGGCTTAACTTTGAGACCGCTGCGGATGATGAAATCTTTGGTTTTGCGATTGCCACCGATTTGTATGGACTCAATCTGACCTTCATTCACTTTGAGCGAAATATTGCCGTCCGGATCATCTTTTACGTCGGTGACTCGCGCCAGAAGAAAGCCTTTCTCGTGATAAAGAGTCTCGACCTTATCAATTGAAGCGGATAGATCGTTGAGGTTTTGTGGCTTACCGAGCTGGCTGGCGAAACCTTTAGAGAGTTCTTCGGAGCTGAGAGCTTGATTGCCATCAAATGAAAACTGTGTAATCGGCGCATTTTCCTGCACCCGAATCTTTAATAGGACGCCACCATCTTTCATTTCAGGAAGAGCCTGAAGACTGCGGTCGTCAAAATAACCCATGCCATTGATGGCTTTTAAATCTTGAAGCAAAACATCGCGGTCGAATTTGTCCCCACGCTTCGTCTTGACTACCCCGAGAATATCTTCGGTGGGGACAAGACGGTTGCCCTCGATTTTGACGTCATCGACCGTCAAATTGGATTTAGGCGCAGCCGGCGTTGCTGACGGATAAGTAAGGAAACTCGAAGAAGTTGATGGGGACGATGACGATGACGACGAAGAAGCTGAGGACGAGCCCAATCTGGTCGTTTCGCCAGTCAAAGGATTGCGCAACCCAGTCGAAAAGCCGCCGCTCGATGTGGCGGACTCAGGTTTGGCGCTGCTTTCCTTTTCTTCAGTACCCGCTTCTGGTGGGAGCAGGTCGCTAGCATCGGCAGAATATGCCGGTAGGCTAGTGAAAGAACTGGCGAATAAGCCCACGGCAAGAGTTGCCGATACCAGTCGTTTCAGTAATGGATTCACAGCGGAGTTTCTCTTTGAAACTGTCAAAAACATCGCATTCTCGCTTTCCAGAGGGCAATTTTAGCATGCGTAGCAGTCATGCCAAGCGCTAACTATACTGACATCACCCCTTTAACCTGCCTCATATGTATTGACGCAGTGAGCGCGTGGTTGATCCCGGTATTAAATGAAAGCTGCTTAACGATTGGACTCGCTTTACACACGATAACGAGTCTATTGCTGTGTTGATGCGCCTGTTGACGCAGCAGTACCGGTTGCAGACATTTTATTTTCAGCCTTTGCACCAAGTCCGGTGCCTACTTCCAGGTCCAGTGTAACTTGTGTTGACGAAGGAATGTGTGCTCCGTTGACCGCTTTATATGTATTAGCCAGAGTTATTCTGGCAGGTGAGACTGTCTTCTCCACAGGCGCGGCGAGAGCAGCAATCTTAAAAGTAAGGTCGCTGTCAGCACCTGGCAATTTCATATCGACACCATGCTTATAAAGTTTCATCCCAGGATTATTCGACACATATCCCTGACCCTTGTCGTAATTTTCCAAAGCAGGAATATTTTTCAATTCGACAACATTACTATTCATTTCTTCGATACAGCCCAAGCGCATCTTTGTTAGTTTTGGAGTTGCCACTTTTAACCACGGCAACGCCATTGGATAACTGCCTTTGACTTGATCAAATTTATTGATCATCGCTGTCAACGCTTCTGATTGTGCCACCACTTTCAGTTTTTTACGTTCGCCCTCCAATTCCTGCGCACCTTCACGAGACTCCTGTAGGAGTTCATCTGCGATTGTTTGCAGTTGTGGATACTTTTCACTAGCATCATCCAATTGTTGTCGAGAATAAAAAACAAGTTGCCTAGAACGAGCAAGCATATTATTCATCTGACCAATCCGATCGCCATCATTCAATTTGCGAGATCCGGCCAGCGCGACCTCATCGGCAGTGGATTGCAGGCGATTGTGCACAAAGAGAAGCCCGCCATACGAATAACCAAGCATCAGAGCCATCCCCACCACCCCCAGTACCAGACTACCGAGGACGATCATGTTGCCGCGCTGCTTTCTAACGCCTTGCTTTCTAACGTGCTGTTTTTTACGAATACTGTTCGCGAGAACATTCATGGTCGTTATCCTATTTCCTATTCGTTGAGATAATATGCAGATGTTTGCGGATCGCGTCCCAAACTTTCCCATTGAGCCTGGCTGTTTATGCTTATCGTGACTGGTTTTGTAAACCCAGGCAAACCTGCTTGCGCATTGAACAATGGCGACAGTGCGCAATCAGCAGTCAATTGAACACTGTAGACGCAGGGTCCTTTAGCACCGTTCGGGAGCCAGTCCGGTGAAATATCTGCAGCATTTGAAAATTTCGTTTTATCGCCTACATCTTTGCCGCACACGATCATTGTCAATTTCGGATTGGAGACACCAACACCGCATTTACTGAGAAAAGATGTCCACCACTGATTGCCTTTCAAATAATTGTAAGCATCACTGCGCTTTTCACATAGCGAGATACGATGCGTCATTTCAGTGATAATGCCGTGTGCAATTAAGTAGCGTACAGGCAAAATTCCAACATTTATCAATGGACAAAAAACAAACAAAATGAAGATGACCATGGACGCACTAAACTCAGTCATTGAACTTCCAGTTTGGCGTCTTCTGCGCGCGCTCATCATTTTCCCTCACCAATTGCAGCAGCTCTCACAAAGTAGATAACAGGCACCAATTGGTTATTAGGAAGAAACTTTTGGAAATTGGCGATAAATAGAAACAAACAGCGCAAAGAAGAAAACTTCTTTGCGCCGTCTGGCTGCTGCGAGGTAAAGCTGTATGTTATGGTGCCTGACTTGGCACCACATAAGTGATTGGCACAATGTGCGTCGATTTCAATGAAATTCCCTTGGGTCCAATTATGGCACCAGCTAGAAAGGGTGGAAAAATATCAATCGTAGTTTTTACTGAAACCTGACCATCGACGGCACCACCAGCGGGTTGTGCCGGGACATCCAAAACGGTCTCGATGGTTTCGATTTTGTCTTGAAGTTTCATCGGCAGGTTGGTGGCATAGATTCTCTTCACCACAGAGATAGCGCGATCGTGTGGTGCCTTCCCCGATCCTACTAATCTTTGCCCTTTTTCAAGCACAGACGGTGGACCAGAGGCAGCGGCTCGCGCAGCGTCTCGGCAGGCAGAATCATTTATGCCAGCGCCAATAGCAATCATGCCAGCATCAATAACGAGAAGAACAACCGGTACAACACAAATGAGGACAGCGACAACTTCGACGAGTCCCTGACCGCGGACGCTTGCCCGTCTCAATCGCCCCGTTCTGGATGTTTCACCCCGATTTGCCAACATGTCCTTTCAATCTCCGCCAATTTGCCTGTGATTGGGCTTACGGGTGTCTCGAAAGTTTTAGGGAGATGTTCAGGTTCTTTTCAGATCACTTACCTTAAAGTAATAATAGTTCGACTTACTAGTTATTTTACTTCCCCCATATCAGCCCTCGATTGCCAGACAGACACACTGTCTACGGCAAAACTTGTGGCTGCTGGTTTTAAAAACATGGCTACATTAGACGCACCTGGTACAAAAACGCCGCCGACTGACGCAGCTTCCGAGCGGCGCGAAGTCAAAAATGCTGAGCAGGCGGCAGATTTGAGCCGTAGCGTCCAGGACACTGCCAAAGAGAATTTCACAAAAAAGACTGACATTGCCACGCTCGACTCCACTTCGTCAAAGTTTTTGAGCCCGCTCGAAATTATCGACACTCCAAAGTATCCAGGAATTTTTGAATCACGTAACGAAGAAGGCAAGAAAATACGCATCGAAGGAGATGGCAGGACTTCAGAAGTCCAATACGACTTGAATGGCAGACCGAAAACCTACGTTGATCCGACTGGCGAAAAATTTGTCAGAAAGGACAACAAATGGTCCAGCCGTCAAAATGTTGTTCAACCAGAAGGCATGGATATTTCAATTGACGAAAACTTCAACGTCAAAATGAAAGACAACGCCACCGGTATCGTCAAAACAAATCGCGCCGATGGCATCAAGGAGACCGTTTTTCCTGACGGTGGAAAAACCACCACAAAGACAATTGGCGACACAGAATGGATTTCAATTGAAAGTGTCAATCGTCAACCACGCCTCTTAGAGATGAAAGACGGACAAACGCAAACTTACATTGACGGCGAAGGCAATACTTTCAAAAGAAAAGACGGCGAAATGGTGGGCAAAGCCCCTGCCTTCGAAAAGACTAATACAAAAGGCGAAGTAGAAAATGGCAAATTCACTGTGACTGCAGACCGCAGCGGAAACGTCGTGGTCAGAAACGATGACCGCAAGAACGAATCGGATTATGCAAAACGCGAATTGAACAACGGAACGGTTATAACAAGCGACGCAAATTCCAAACAACGCACGGTCGAAGGCGCAAATGGCGTGCGCATCGAAACGAGTTTTGGCGAAAATAAAATACCTTCCGAAAAGAAAATTACTTACCCAGATGGTGCCGGAAATCTGAAACTCACTTATGACAAAGAGGGCGAAGTAAAATCGCTGGAAGGCAATGTGAAGGGTGAACCCGTCAAGCTTGAGCGCAGTGGCAGATTTGGTGCCGGCTGGACTTTGAATGGTAAATCGGCACATTCAGTTGCAGATGTCACCGAAAATAACGGGCAAGTCGATATCAGACACAAGTCGCTTGCAGCAACGGTAATTGACACTGACGGAACAATGAAACTTACCGATGGTGTTGGTCCGAAGGCTAAAAATCTTGAGGCATCTCCGTTGATTCAAGAAACACCACGATTTGTGGATATCAAAGCAAATATCAAAGAAGCCCAAACACATTCGGTTCGAGAACTGACATTAACTCCAGCACCAATGGTATCTCTTGCTATGACTACCGTTGACGCTGTCAAGGAATTGCGCTGGTTTAAGGATAAAGTCAATTATGGCGCTGACTGGGACTTCAAGAAAGTTGCTCCAGAATACGAAGCTTTCGGCAACTTCCACTATGGCATAACAGGCGCAGCTGCAGGCATCAACGAAAGATTATTGCGCCATCAAGCTGGCATTGCCCAGGTTGAGGCTGGCACTTCGAAGAAAGAATGGGGCGACTCAGGCGCCGGCTACAAAATGCTCAGAGTTAATCCAAGCGGAAATTTCGGCGATGATCCTGTCGACCAGAAGTGGATCAAGCGCGGCTACGATTATTATTTGAAGTATTTGCGCAAAAACGACGCTACATAAGCTGGCAGTGCCGAATTACTCTAACAAACCAGATAATCCGACTACACAGCTGCGGCAACGGGAGATGGCACCACTTTGCTGAGGAATTCATTCATCAACTTTGCAATCGTTGCGCAATCTTCTTCCAGCGCGAAATGCCCAGTATCCAATAAGTGGAAATCTAGATTTTTCAAATCGCGTTTGTAAGGTTCAGCACCGGCAGCTGGGAAAATCTGGTCATTCTTACCCCAAACAATCAGCATAGGTGGTTGATGGGTGCGGAAATACTCTTGCCATTTTGGATACAGTGGTGCGTTCGTACCATAGCTATAAAACATTTCAAGTTGAATGTCCTTGTTGCCTGGTCGGTCTAACCCTGCTTGATCGTGCATCCAGGCATCAGGACTGATTGCTTCAACATCCCTAACGCCTGTGTGATATTGCCATTTGGTCGCATCTAGCTCAAACAAAGGCTTCAATGGAGCGCCGTTTTCTGCGGATTTATTTGCCCAGAAAGGGCGGAATGGTTTCCAGAAATCGTTGTCCAGCCCTTCTTCATACGCATTGCCATTTTGTACAATTAAAGATTGCACGCGCTCAGGATTGCTGGAAGCAATACGAAACCCAACTGGAGCGCCATAATCTTGAACATATAGCGAATATTTTTTGATATTCAATGATTCAAGAAACGCATTCATGATGCGGGCAATATTATCAAAACTGTATTTAAAATCTGAGGTCGAAGGATGTGAGCTGTGTCCGAAACCCGGATAATCAGGCGCGATCACGTGATACTTTTGCGCCAACATCGGAATCAGGTTGCGAAACATGTGAGAAGAACTCGGAAAACCATGCAACAAAACTATCGTTGGTGAATCTTTATCGCCTGCTTCACGGTAGAAAATTTCCAAATGTTCGACATTGGCAGAACGATAATATGTTTGTGGAGCGCATGGGCTCGATTGTTGAGTGGTCATTTCGATTCTCCTGGAATAAACGAGCAACAGCCAGCCATGGCAGGCCTCATTAGCGAGACACCGTTTACAGTTTCAGAAGTATAATGACTTTTCGAAAACTTACCTTAATTGACCTTTGCAGGTATACAAATAAACCTCTTCTCAACGCGCAGGTGATTGATTTTGACTGATGTTCCGACATTACTACGTGTCTGCGTAAGCAAAGCCAAAGAGATTAGTTGGCACGGTACGACTGTAGAAACAGGTATTTTCAAATTACCTGTAGAAGGAAAGGTGGCTGTAAAGCGTCTCAATTTGGACGGCGACGAGCAAGCTGATTTAACTGTTCATGGTGGCCCGGACAAAGCAGTCTATGCCTATCCGATTGAACAATATGCTTATTGGAAAGACGAGGCACCAGACAAAAAATTCGAATGGGGCACATTCGGTGAAAACTTGACAGTGTCAGGCTTTGATGAAAACTCAGTGTGCATTGGTGACACATTTAGAATTGGCACAGTGCTTATGCGCGTGACGCAACCTCGAATGCCTTGCTACAAACTTGGCATTAGACTCGATGACCCAACCATGATCAAACGCTTTTACAAAAGCGGGAAATGGGGATTTTATTTTTCCGTTATCGAAGAAGGAGAATTGCAAACAGGCGACAGAGTCATTCTAGAAACTCGCGATTCCGAAGGAATTAGTTTGTGGACTGTATCACGCTGCTTTATAGATCCTGACGTAGAGCCCGAAACTATAGAGAGCGTTCTGAATTCGAAGCTTGCTAAACAAATGAAAGAGCATCTCGAATATCAGATGTCACGGTGAGCAGCTATCGAACCAGTACGGCCTTTTTGCCTTCCGGCACCGAGTAG
>JACMKL010000615.1 GCA_014380105.1 Candidatus Melainabacteria bacterium | reverse complement strand
CTCGCAAGATCAGGCTGGACGCCGAGAAAGGCGAAAGAGTTGTGGCGGAAGGTGACCCGTGAAAATTGCTTTGGTCGGTTTACCGGCCGGGTCTTTATATAGTGTCGCCATTGGTGCGTCGATAATGCTGTCCTTGTACACGACATGGACATTACCGCGAGCAATAACATGATCGTTTGCAAACTCTTGTTCGTTAGCCTGGATATCGATGGTGCCGCCGCCCCCATCATCCATAGCAAACTGAGCGTATGACTGCAGAGGCGCCGCAAGAACTATCGCTGCTGCAAGCACGACTGAACATTCGATTGATTTAGAATTCGGCTTTCTCAAAAAACTAGGACCCCTTGAGAGTGGTGTCTGCCAAAACATCACATCTGCACTATTGAGTGCGTATTTCCAACGATTTTAAAATCTTGGATGCCAGCCTTCCCGATCACCCCAGTAGCAGAGTTTCCGGTCACCTTGGCTACCCCAGGCATGTCGATGTTAACACCACCTGTGGCTACAAACTGATTTTTTTTAGTTAATTCCACCTTTACAGCCGACATACGGCTTTTCCCGCCTTCACCTTCCGCCACAACTCTTTCGCCTTTCTCGGCGTCCAGCCTGATCTTGCGAGTCGATTCGTTGGCCATTCCGAGTGGCGCAGTTAAACGCATTTTCAGAATTTTGCCGTCAAAATAATCAACACGAATTTTTGTGAGGATCACTTCCTTGGAACTAGGCTGCATAGTGCCTTTATCGGCTAACAGCTGCCAGCGGACTTGATTGGTATCGTCGACTTCTTTCAGTTGATAATTTTTAACTTCAACCTGGTCTGAAAGTGGGTTTTCCTTCATCTCTTTCTGATACGACTCAACTTCGATACGAGCCTGTTCGTTCGAGTAGTACCAGAAGTAAGCCAATCCACAGGGAATGGAAAGTGCTGCCAGGAACTTCAATGTGCTTGCACTGAATATTTTTTCTACGATATTGCTCATCTATCTCTAGCTACTTAGCTAATCCTCTTAGAGCAATCGCTCTGGAAATATTGGTCAAACATTCTTTGAGGTTACCCTGTTTGAGATAACCCTCGCCCAGAAAAAAATAGGCGGCTGGGTTGTCTGGGAATTGCTGCGCACATTGTTTCCAAACTTCCATCGATGACGCCAAGTCGCCAGTATACTCGGCGTTCAAGTGCGCTCTATAGGCGCGAGCCCAGACATCATCAGGTTTTCTGACTAATAGCTCATCCAAATTCTTTAAGGCTGCCTGGTAATACTGCTTAACTTGTGGAACTACAGATGGTGCTGCCTGCTCGAGAGCACCCTTGATATGCGGTGCATCAGCACCAGTTTTTATATCTAAATTGAGTGGTTTGCCATCTTTGTCTTTTGGCAAATACGGGGCCGCCCAGGTAGCCAACCATGGTGGCGCCGAAGCACCCGGAGTTTGTGCTGCCTGGGGCTGTAATGGCGCGGTGGCGGTCGTTTTGTCCAACTCTTTAGAAGCTTGTTGAGGCTTTTGCTGCTGCTGCATCGCTTGCAGTTTTTGCAAATATTCTTGTTCTTTTTTTGACTGTCGGGCAATCAAATAAGCCTTCATGTAATAGGCCCACGCCAGTCCGTAACGAACTCGATTTTCATCAGGATATGTCTTCAACATCTCTTCGTAGGAGTTGATCATCTTGTCCAGATATACCGGACCACCGTCTCTTTCTGCCAACCGTCTGGCTCTTCTGATTTCTTTTAAGGCATCTTCAACTCGACTAGTTCTTGTAAGGGAAACAGCATAAATGAACGCCGCTTCCGCGCTTTCAGGATATGCATCGACTTGTTTTTTTGCTAATTCAGTATCGTCAGTTGGGACAAGGTCTTCAGTTGCGGTTGTGACAGTAATCGGAATGCCAGGCTGATGGATGACTTTGCCTGTACTTGTAACTGCACCGGACGTCGCACCAGTTACGGTGCCATTTGTTTTTTCGACAAGAGCGCGGTCACTGATTGCGCTTTCATCAGCAGTTTTTAGATCGCCTGGCTTAGCATCTTCAGCCAGTGCAAAGGGACAAAGTGCCCCAACGGTGATGATTGCGGCCACTAGGGTGGCAGCGCATTTTTTTTCAGTGAAACCGTTTTTTAAGCTCAAAAACGATTGGAATTTTTTCGAAGACACAAACAAACCCTTTATTTTCGAGCGCACAACTTATAGGTGAAAATTCTATAGGTGAATAGCCTTGTAGACTTAGTTGTCGACAGGTGGCAACGATGCAGCTCTTTAAACCCGACGATCATAACAGACGCCAGGAGGTTGTAAGTTGGTCCCGTTAAACGCTTAAAAAACTTTTGCCTGCGCAAACGCTTTCAGTCGGTGGTCAAGCAGTCTTCTGACCGCGTCCGTTAAGAATTATTCGACCTACTTCGGTCAAAGAATCGACGATGTAAAGAGGTGACGCTGTACTGAGAATTTCGGCACTGTGGATACCGGTAGTCACGCCAATTGCGTCAACGCCAGCATTCTTCGCCATCTCAAGGTCGTAAATGCTGTCCCCAATCACAACAGACTCCTGGTGATCCATGCCCAACAATTTGATTGTGTGATGCACCGACTCAGGGTGGGGCTTATGATGCGTGATGTCAGTTGCACCCACGACTACTTCAAAATAGGAAGCTAAATTATGATGATCAAGTACAACTTCAATTAGCGGACGGCGCTTTGAAGAAGCGATAGTGATTTTGATTCCAGCAGCCTTCAAAGAATCCAACATGCTTATCAGGTCCGGGAAAAGCGGACAAATTTCAATTGTTTTGCCATCATAAATGGCGCGATAACGGTCAGCAACTTCCAACCAAAAATCTTCCGTGTGATTTGGAAAAATGATCTCCATTTGCCTGCCAAGAGGCACGCCGATGAGGTCTCGCCAGTGAGTCAAAATGTCATCGTGAAGCTTGTATTCGACAATTATGTCGCGCATCACATCAATAATTCCTGGTGCCGAATCAACTAAAGTACCGTCGAAGTCGAAGATGGCGAGCTTATACAAATCAGACACTCACTTTTTTGTGGGACTCGATTAGATCGTAAAAACGTTCAAACAAATAATTTGCATCGTGAGGTCCCGGGCTGGATTCCGGGTGATACTGAACGCCAAAAATCGGTAAGGTTTTATGCCTGAAACCCTCGACACTATGGTCGTTGAGATTGACATGAGTGAGTTCCATCGTGTCAGGCATTGAATCTTCGGCAACGGCAAAACCATGATTTTGGCAAGTGATTTCTACTTTGCCGGTCAGTAAGTCTTTGACCGGTTGGTTGCCACCGCGATGTCCGAATTTCAATTTGTATGTCTTTGCACCCATTGAAATGCACAATAGCTGGTGCCCGAGGCAAATACCAAAAATTGGCAAACCCGACTGAATAAGTTTGGGCATCTCTTCCAGAACGCCTGCGCAGGCTGCCGGGTCTCCTGGTCCGTTGGACAGGAAAATGGCATCTGGCTTAGCAGCCAACAATTCATCTGCTTTAGCGCTGGATGGATAAACAGTCAAAGCCATATCCCTGGCTGCTAGCTGTTCGAGAATACTTTTCTTGACGCCAAAGTCCATGACTGCGACCTGGTATTTGCCCACGCCTACCTTATATGGTTCAGGTGCGCTTACTTCTTCAGTCAGGTCTGCGCCTTCCATCTCGGCAGACTGTTTGGCGATCTCGACCAATTTTGCCGGGTCGAGAATGACAGTAGACATCGCAGAGCGCATCGCACCTTTGTCTCTGATATGTCTGGTGATCGCGCGAGTATCTACATCGTAGATGCCCATGATGCCTTGTTCTACTAGAAAATCGTGCAAAGAGGCTGTAGCGCGCCAGTTGCTATAGCGACGGCTGAGATGGCGGATGACAAGCCCTCGTGCAAAAATCTGTCGCGACTCAAGATCTTCCTTATTGGTGCCATAGTTGCCAATTTCAGGATAAGTAAGAGTAACGATTTGTCCTGCGTAACTCGGGTCAGTGAGAATTTCCTGATATCCGCTCAGGCTAGTATTGAAAACTAGCTCGCCTGTAGATGTCCCTTCTGTACCGAATGAATATCCGCTGTAAGTCTCTCCGTCTTCCAACGCCAGAAGACACCTTTTCGGTTGCTCACCAGCTGATTGAGAAATACCTTTTTTGTCCGCCAACTCGAGAATCCTCTTGTATTAACTATATTACCGGAAACCCTCAATCTGAGTGATGCCCTACCACATGACAGAGGATATAGCCCCATGCTTCGAGTGTGAGGTTCGGCTCAAATAATGTTAACTGCCTTGTCATACATCACTTTGAATGTTCAAGATTGGCTGTCAGAGCCACTAATGATCGAATTTTTTCGCTCAACATCCATTTGCTTATTTGGATAATGGGAGACTTTTAAGCGTTTATTTAAATAGTGGTCATCCTGCCTTTGTAGAATTAGTACACTCATTGCGAGAGTTTTTGAGAGCAACCTCTCTTTCAGGACGGACGACACCTAGATGAACGATTTGCAGCAGTACGCCATCTCTATTCAATATCTCCTCCCCGAGATATGCCTTGTGGTGGCAATCCTATTTGCCGCTTTGTGGAACCTCTTTTTTCCAAAGGCCAAGGAATGGACGCCGTTTTTCAGCCTCTTCGGGCTGACTTTAGCGATGTGGTTCTTGATGAAATCGTGGTCGGATGTCTCTCTTCCACTTTTCAACGGTCTCTTTACAGTCGACCGATTAACGACAGCTTTTGGACTTTTGGTCTGTATGGTCGGAGCCGTTGTGGTCTTGATGACTGTCGGATACGAACATCACCTTGGAAAGAATCGCGGTGAGTTCTACGCAATTCTTCTTACTGCCATCCTCGCTGTCATGTTGCTCGCTGGGTCAACTGACCTGATCATGTTGTTCGTTGCGCTCGAAACTCTAAGTATTTGCTGCGTCATCCTGACCGGCTTTACTAAAACTGATGCTCGAAGTAGTGAAGCTGCACTGAAATACCTACTTTCCACCGCTGCCACAACAGCGACCCTTCTTTATGGTTTGTCATTCCTCTATGGTCTGACTGGTTCAACCACTTTCTCCGCCATTCGCGAACGCCTTGCGATGCCAATGTCCTCACCGACAGAGATGATGGGCAGCGTATTTTTGATAATTCTTTTGATCAGCGCAATTGGATTTAAATTGTCGATGGTGCCTTTCCACATGTGGACACCAGACGTCTACGAAGGCGCTCCCACTCCAGTGACCGCTTTCCTTTCAATTGGTTCTAAAGCTGGCGGATTTGTCATTGCATTGCGTCTTTTGATCGATGTCTTCGGAAAGCAATCTTCAGACTGGCTAATCGTCGTCAGTGCTCTCGCCATGCTCTCAATGATCGTTGGCAATCTTGTTGCCCTCTCTCAAAAGTCATTCAAGAGAATGCTCGCCTACTCGTCCATCGCGCATGTCGGCTATATTTTAATTGGCCTTCTTGCAGTCAACCATGAAGGTTTGAGTTCGATGATGTATTACATCATCGTCTATGGCTTCATGAATTTGGGCGCATTCGCCGCTGCAATTCTTTTCTCAAATGAAACTGGCAGCGACAACATTGATGATTACGCAGGTCTTGTGCGCAAACGTCCTTTGCTCACTCTCGGACTTTCGATCTGCTTACTCAACCTTGGTGGATTGCCTGTCCCACCTGCCGGTTTCTTCGCCAAATTGTTCATCTTCTGGTCCGGAGCATCTATTCAACAGCCAGTATTCGGAATCCCGCTGGGAGCTCTTCTCGTTGGTGTGGCGCTGGCAACATCAGTACCGGCAATCTATTACTACACTCGCGTAGTAATAAAAATGATTGTTTCGGCACCATCTGCTGCAGTCGAAGCTTTGCCTGCTGAGAAGTCCTATATCGACAGCCCGCAAGAAGCTCCAGCTCTCGCTCTAGCGATGTGCCTGGTCGTCATCATTGCAACAGGAACGACTGCTGTTGATTCGGTAATGAAGTTCTCGAAAGAGGCAGTGAAACCATTAATTGCAGCTCCAGTAGAAAGACAACCGGTCAGCAAACTTGATGAGTATTCGCCATACCGTCCAGAAATTGCCGATACTCAGTCAGTAATTGTTCAATAAATCGAATAGAAGCGCACGACTTGTCATCGCTCTTCTCGTTTGCAAGCTCGAAAGATTTGCCGAGGCAGCTATTTGAAAGCCGCCCATTTCGTTATGGGCTGTTTGCTCTTGCCATAATCCTGCCATTGTTGGTGCACTATGCGCCCTTTCTATTTGCGGGAAACATCTACATATCCTCGGATCATCAATTATTTTTCAAACCGTTTAGTGAATTCATAGGAAACGCCTACAAGCATGGAAAATTGCCACTGTGGAATCCGTTTCTTTATTTGGGGATGCCACAAATAGCGCTTGCCTCTCCGTCTTACATCTATCCGCCGACATTGCTATATGCAATACAAAGTTATAGTCAGGCTGTTTCCGAACAGCAAATTCTGCACCACGTGATTGCCGCCATTGGTGGTGCCTTATTTTGTCAAAGCATTGGACTCGGCTTTGGAGCGTCAGCAATTGCCGGATTGGGATTTGCTTTTTCCGGCTATATGTTTTCCCTGAGCGCAAACTACACATTGGTGGCAGCCGTTAGCTGGTTGCCGTTTGCACTTTTTACTTCTCGAAGAATTCGCTTCTCCGATACCAAATCTAGTCGGTGTTTTTGGGCTGCGCTTATGTCAGTGTCCATTTTTATGATGGTGAGCGCGGGACGACCGGAAGTTTTTGTGCCTGTAATTCTGGTTATCACAGCGCATGCGGTGACTGGTTTTGTGCGCTTCAATCTGCTCAAAATTGATGAATCAAATTTAGATGGCATAGACGAGCATAAGCCACTATTGATTTTGTTTTACAGATTACTGGCATTAGTTATCGGATGCGGATTGGCGATGCCCCTTCTTCTGCCGGCACTTGAATGGGCTTCTGTATCTGCACGCGCCAATGGTATGGCTCCGGATGTGGCTTTACTATGGAGTTCCAATTGGTACACTTTTGCCACCATTGTTTTGGGTCAGCCCTTCGGTGACCTGCAGACCTTAGGAAATTCTCTTTTGCCGGTCGCTGCCGATCGAGCGGCGTACATGCCATTTCTGCCGTCTGCTTATGTCGGAGCCGGTATACTCACTTTTGCATTGCTTGGGTTTTATCACACCAGGTCACCATGGCTGGTGCCTGCTTGCGCTTTTATCTTTTTCGGCACCATTTTTACTCTCGGTAAATACACTCCAATTTTGCCCTGGTTGCTTGAACATTTTTCAGTATTGGGAGTATTTCGCTACCCGGTCAAATTGATTGTTCTGCCGATCATGGGACTTTGCCTGCTCGCGGGATTTGGGCTAGAGGCAGTTAAAAATAACAAGGTTGGATTTAGTGCTCTCCGTAGTTTGGCAATTGTATGGCTAGTTGTCCTGATGGTAGGACTGACTCTTGCTGTTTATGGGCAATACTTTATTCCGCTTCAAGCACAAAAACTCAGTGTTAATGCTGAAGTCGCACTTGGACTGGGACTTGCACTCCTTCACGCCGGCTGCCTGGGAATTTTGGTGGTGGCACTTTGTCTGTTCAGGCAGAAATTGAAAATTTCCAGTCTCAATTTTATTTTTGCAATTGGCATATTGCTAGGAGCAGACTTAATTGGTGTCTCAATGCGTTTTCCACCACTGTCTGTTGATCGTCATGGCTTGGACGCAAAACCAGCTGTTCTGGCGATGCTTGAAAAAGCAAGTTCGCCCGCAAAAATATCTGATATTCGCATACTGAATCTTTACTATGATCCGATCTATGCTCCATCGAATCTGCTCTCCAGTCAGCCGAGAGAAAGAACTCTTGGATACTATCGATACTGCAGAGACATGCTACTTTCCAATGGAAATGTTGAGTTTCAAT
>JACMKL010000614.1 GCA_014380105.1 Candidatus Melainabacteria bacterium | reverse complement strand
GGTCTCGAACTCATCTGAGTCGGTCCGCCATAACCTTTGTAGGGGGTGTAAGTTTTTGTTGATGGAATTCCGCCTGGCGCTGTTTTCGGTTTTGCCGAAGCTCGGGCACCCTTTAATTTGCCGGCTTTGCCTCTCAGTCCATATGGGTCCGGTGCTTGCGCCATTGGCTGTGGAACGCCGTTATTAACCTTTGGCAAATTCGTGCTCAAGGAAGGTACAAATTGCGAATAGGGAGTCCAGTTAGCTTTTGGGAGTCCGCGTCCAAGACCTGGTCCTCCAGCCGGACCACCGGCTGCTCCAGGCATTGGATTTGTGCGCTTGTCATTGACTGCTGGCGCTTCGTCAGTAATTGTCACTTGTCTGCGAGCCATATAAAAATGTCCCATGTTGGGATTGTCTTGCGCATCTGCGCTCGACCAGGCGCCGCCCAAAGCCAAAATGGCTAAAGTGAGCGAGGCGGATGCCAAAACGGTAAATTTCATCAGGAACTCCAGCTTGCGAGCCATTTAGCTCAATAAGGTCTTAGCTCAGTTTAATGCGGTTTAAACATTGATGTCAAGGAAATTGACAGTGCTTGTGCCCGCGCCCGTCTCCATCTTAGTAAATTGCTCTGGAAATTGCTCGTTTCTGCTGGCAGACTTATGTGGGGCGCGGTGGGTTCGACTACCAGTAAGGTGTTAAACTCAAACCTGATTTTTTAGCGCTGGTGGGAGTTTTGGAATAGATGGTCAGTTCATTGACGATAAAAGATCAGCCGGAATACGTGAAAAACAGAGTCCTCGGCGTAATTTGCGGGGATGGTAAGCTGCCCGGGTTGCTTGCGCAGTCAGCCAAAGAGAGAGGCTACCGTGTAGCCGCGCTGTGTTTGACTGAAAATTCTCTGGTGGTCATGCAGCAGCTCTGTGATGCTGCTCAATATTCCCCGCCCGGTTATCTCGGCAAAAATATTGAATATTTGAAGAAGCAAGGCGTGCAAGATGTCGTCTTTATTGGCAAACTTAATAAGCTCGAATTGCTCAGAAATGTTTTTAAGTTTGATCTTTCTGCAGTGCGCGAATTGAGTCGCCTGGCCAATTTTAATGACGATACCATTCAGCAGGCCACTGGCGTTTTCATGGAAAAGCATGGCATGCGTGTGGTCACCCAGTCGCAATTTCTGCCGCAACTATTTCCACAGGTCGGCGTCTTGAGTAAGAGGAAGCCGACAATGGACGAATATTCGGACATTGATTATGGCTATAAAATCGCCAAAGAAATTGCCAATCTTGAAATTGGGCAAACTGTGGTTGTAAAAGACCGCATGATTTTAGCTATTGAAGCAATCGAAGGTACGGATTTGGCTATCAAACGTGGCGTGCAATTAGCGGACGGCCCGGTTGTTGTGGTTAAGGTCGCAAGACCTGTGCAGGATGCGCGTTTTGATATTCCAGCTGCCGGTATGCGGACGATGAACGCACTGGTTGCAAAACAGCCCGGTGGCGTTTTGGCGGTGGCAGCTGGCGAAGTGATGATGGTCGAACAAGAAGAGATGATTCGTTTTGCTGACGCTCACGATATGTGTATCGTTGCCGTCAACGGAACGCAGACTCTAGGGTAAACACTGGACTTTCACCAGGCATTACCATCATGGGCTTGTGGCGTCAGTAAATGCCATAATTAGCGATAATCAGATTTCGAGTCACAAAAGTTTAAAAGTTTAGAGGTGTGCCACCAGTGTTTGATGTTCGGTCGAAACGTCTTCGTTTTACGCTCGCTGCATTGTCTTTGGCGAGTGCAATTTTTGTTGGAACTTCATCCCTGGCGCAACCGCAGCTGGAGCCAAGAATTGCTACACCTGCTGTTGATTCCGAAGATCAGTCCGAAGCCAAGAAAGTCGAAACTACCACTACTGTGACGACAACCACAACAACGGCTGTGCAACCAGAAAAGCTGGCTGAGCCTGCTTCGCGTTTTAAGAGATTCGTCACACCGGAAGAACAAGCGGCGACCGATATCGCTCAGACTCAGGCGCTCGATCACTTCGATCTTTCGCGCTTCTATTTTTCGCAATTTGATTTCAAAATGTGCGAAGTAGAATTGGAAGCCGCCATCATGTACATGCCACTAATGAAAGTGGCACATCGCGACCTCTGCATCGTCTCTGTTTTGACCGGACATCCGCTGCGTTCGATTGCTGAATTCATGATGGTAATGGGCATGGGCGAGCCAGTTCCATTGACCGAAGTCGAAAAAACTGAGCTGAAATTACGTGGCTCAAAAATGCATTATAAAAAAGCGCTCGAATACGGAAAGCGCGATAAATGGGACAACGCAATTTCTGAATTGAAATGGGCTCTCGATTTTACGCCGACAAATGCGGCAATAAAACGCTCTCTCGCTTTTGCTCTGGCCAGCAAAGGTGAATTCAATATGGCGGAAGAACAGTACAAAGACAGCATCGCCGAAGATCCTGCCGACCCATATACGCACGCCGACTTCGCTTATTTGCTGTCAGAAAAAGGCGAACCCAATCGCGCCTTCAGTCAATTGGCAGAAGCTGTAAAACTCGCTCCCAATGCCACTGCTCTGCATGTCGACCTGGCCTGGATGGCGGAATCAAAAGGTGATTTTTCAACAGCGTCTACAGAGTTAGAGCAGGCCATCAAGCTCAGTCCTACTCACGCCGGACTTTGGGCTCATCTTGGTCGCGTCGATGAGCGAAAAGGTGATTTTGACAGTGCAGTTGCCGCCTATAATCGCGCACTCAATGTTGATCCGGGTCAGGAAGAAGCGCGCAGACGCTTGAAGGTAATCAAATCCGAAGGATTGAAGACCAAAAACGGCAACAAGGATGCTTCTGTGGAAGTTTCTCCAGCCCAACCTGGCGGTCAATCACCTCAGAAGCCAGAACTCGAAAGACTTCCCGACGGTTCACCAGCTCCAGTCAAGGGCACTTAATCCATCTCGTAGTTTCCCCAATGACATGACCATTAGCCCTATTTAATATAATGTCCAGGTTCTTTAATTGATCTGAACATTACTGCTTCTGTAGGGAAGTTTTGTGTCCGAAAGCCGCTCTGAACGCTTCGAAAATCAAGCTGCTGTCGTCGGAAGGACGCTAGCGCATACCCCGCACGCGATCTTGGACGAAGTCATTAACGACATTTCTCAAAGACCGGGGCAGGTAGTGCAAAATTCTGCAATGGCAGCCGCGATTGGCTATGGCGCCACAATTTTGATGCGCCGAGCGCCTGTGGTCGGCACGATTGTAGCCGGTGGTGCACTGTTGTTTGAAGGAGCGCGGGTCGCTCCAAAAGTCAGTAATTTTCTTGATCAAGCCGGTGAGGCTGACACTTTTGATAAGCGCAGCATATTGTCGCGTCAGGGTGCGCTCGCCATGGGGCGCGAGGGCTCTCTGTTTATACAAACTCTTCCGGCTGCCGGTTTGGGCAGTGGTGTAGCTCTGGCGCATCTCGAACGCTCGTCTGTGGCGCGGTCTACGTCCTTTGCGTTTGCTGAACGGGTCGAATTTCCGCTCCGCCGCGCCATGCCCGAAGAATTGCTCTTTAAGGGTCCTGGCACACAATTGAAAACCAATTTGATGACCTCGGCCGAGACTGTCGATGCCCTAGGAGCCAGTCGCTTACTGCCTTCGCGAGCAAAATATGGCGTAGAGTACGGCACTGTTATAGATCCTGTCGCCGGGAAAATGAGTTGGAAACTGCCTGGAGTGCCTGATGCCGTCGAAATGGGCGTGGTACCGAAGCCTGGTCAGATTTCTGTCCATTTGCAAAATCCACATGTGAAAAATCCTGGTGTGCCTTCTGTGCCTGACTTGCGGGCCGTGCCCGAGAGATCAATCGGTGTCATTAATGCCGGTGAAAATTCCACATTTTTTATGGGTCGAGGCAACGCCAAAATCAATCCTGGTGCCGATGTAAATGTGCAAGCGGTGGTTCTTGACCACAAGACGAAGAATGCATTTTTGCATGATTATGTAGCCAAGGCTGATACAGAAACCTACGGTCTATCAGGTCTCAAGCGCCCTGAGCGACTGAATTATGACGATGCAGTGGCTGCTTTACGAAGTGTGGACATTAAAAATCCCTGGAACACGCTGTCTCAAATTCCGCGATTTGACCCCAACGCAGCGTCCCGAGTGGCTGCCTCGCTTGATCTCAACAGCGGCGCTACTTCCTTTCTCTCGCGCTTGAAAGCCGGCACCGGAGACGCGGTTCCCACCTTCATGAGATCTGTTGTAATCGCATCCAATCCGCTGTTTCACACGGATAGTAGCCGGTAGAGCCGAAATCCGCCGATTTGAAACTTTGCAAACCCTAGAACATTGAATGCTTTCCCGGTACACTCTAATACCGGGCTCGATGATATTTTAAGTCGCGAGCTATTGATTGCATATACGGGAGCAAAGCAGCCGTGACGGTTTCCGACTCGCTGAAGGCGCATACTAAGTATTTGTGGTTTGACACGAAGAAACGCCAAGAATTTTTACGAATAACTGATGAAGTTCAAGAGTTCTTAATTGAGAGCAAGCTGAAGGAAGGCTTTATCCTTGTATCGGCGATGCACATCACGGCCGGCGTATATATAAATGATTGGGAAAACGGTTTGATAAAAGACATCGGCGAATGGCTTGAAAAGCTGGCGCCGGAGAATCCTGCTTATCATCATCACAAAACTGGTGAAGATAACGGAGATGCTCATTTGAAGCGGATTTTGATCAACCATCAAGTGATGGTTCCGGTGACGGAAGGGAAGCTTGATCTTGGTCCTTGGGAGCAAATTTTCTACGCAGAATTTGATGGTCAGCGCAAAAAGCGTGTGATTCTCAAAGCGATAGGCATCTGACAGAACATTTGAAGACGTGCACAGCAAGCGGAAAGCGAGGGGAGAGCAGATATGAGCTATACAATTTACAACACTGATAAGAGGTCTAAGTTTCAAGTGTCAAAAGGCAACGGAAACGGTTTTGCACTTGGTCGCAAAAAGGCGGTATCTGCTGTGAATGACAGAGAACCATTGCCGGGTAATGTCGATTATCGTCTACCGATAACTGATATCTATGGATCGAACGTCTTCAACAGACAGACGATGCGCACTCTGCTTCCTAAAAACGTTTACAAGGCAGTTCTGCGCTGCCTGGACCACGGCGAACAACTTGACCCCAATATGGCTGACACTGTAGCCAATGCCATGAAAGACTGGGCAATCTCGCGTGGTGCTACTCACTTCACTCACTGGTTTGTGCCATTGCATGGTTACACTGCAGAGAAGCATGACTCCTTTCTTTCCACATTTGGCGAAGATGGTGCAGTTTTAGAATTTTCCGGTAAAAATCTGGTACAGGGCGAACCTGACGCATCCAGTTTTCCATCAGGAGGTATCCGCTCTACGTTTGAAGCCCGCGGCTACACCGGCTGGGATCCATCAAGCCCTGCTTTCATCATGGACAGCGTCAACGGCAAAACACTTTGTATTCCCTCAGTATTTTGCTCATTCAGCGGTCACGCTCTCGACGTAAAAACTCCACTTCTGCGCTCACTTGAAGCAATCAACAAATCAGCAGTGCGCTTGCTCAACACGATCGGCAAGAAAGACGTTAAGAGAGTCGCCTGCACAGTTGGTCCAGAGCAAGAATATTTCTTGATTGACGAAGCCTTCTACCTGGCTCGTCCAGACATCATCAACGCTGGTCGGGCATTATTTGGCGCTCGTCCTCCTAAAGGTCAAGAGATGGAAGACCATTATTGGGGCTCCATCCGCGAACGCGTGCTGGCCTTCATGATGGATGCTGAGCACGAACTATATAGATTGGGTGTGCCAGTAAAAACTCGTCACAACGAAGTTGCACCAGCCCAATTCGAAGTTGCTCCTTTCTTTGAAAATAGCAACCTCGCCACTGACCACAACATGCTTCTAATGGAAGTCTTCAAAAAGACTGCTCAAAAGCATGGCTTCCGTTGCCTGTTCCACGAAAAACCATTCAGTGGTATCAATGGCAGTGGCAAGCACAACAACTGGTCTATGGCTGACGATCAAGGCAATAACTTGCTTGAGCCTGGTGAAGACGCACAGAACAACACCACTTTCCTGGTTGTCCTGTCTGCCGTTATTCGCTCACTCGACAAATATTCGAAATTGCTTCGCGCCAGTATTGCCACCGCCGGTAATGACCACCGTCTTGGTGCAAACGAAGCTCCTCCAGCGATCATGTCTATCTACCTTGGTGATGCTCTCACCAAAGTGATCGACAACTTGATCTCCGGAAAAGCAGGCGACGCCAAGAAAGCCGGCGAATTGATGAAGTCGGGCGTGTCCATGTTGCCTGAAATTTTGAAAGACGATTCAGACCGCAACCGCACATCACCATTTGCATTCACAGGCAACAAATTCGAATTCCGTGCTGTCGGCTCCAGCCAATCAGTGGCGATGCCAAACACCGTGCTCAACACGATGGTTGCTGAATCGATGGATTTCCTCTCAGACGAAATCGAAAAGGAATCTAGAAAGTCCGGAGACCTTCAAGGCGCAATCAGTCTGGTCACTATCAAAGCGCTCTCTGATCACAAGCGTGTCTTGTTTAATGGTGATAACTATTCGAAAGAATGGCACGAAGAAGCATCACGTCGTGGTCTTTCCAATTTGCGCAACTTGCCTGAAGCATTGCCTGCGCTGATTGAGACTGAATCAAAAGAATTGTTCGAACGCTATGGCGTTTTCAAGGAAGATGAGTTGGTCAGCCGCTATCACATCTTGCTCGAAAACTATTGCAAAGTCATCAACATCGAATCGCTCCTTACTTCGAGTATGGCGACCACGATGATCTTGCCTGCCGCAATCGAGTACCAAACTCGCCTGGCCACTGCAATCGTTCAAACTAAATCAGCAATAAGTGGTGTCACATTGACCCACCAGGAAAAAATGCTTAACGATGTCAGCGAGAAGATCAACAATCTGACCGCTGCAATCGAGAATCTCGCCGTGCTCCATCTGGAACAGCGTGTTGATGAGCACGAAGACGAAGCATCAGCTGAAGCGAAGTTCTATCAAACCCGTGTCATCCCAGCGATGAACGAAGTTAGAAACGCCGCCGATGAGCTCGAGTTGATCGTTGACGATTCACTCTGGCCATTGCCTAAATTCCGCGAAATGCTCTACATCTACTAAACGACGGTCAAAAGACTTTCGACTGGTAAAGCAATCGAGAAAAGCGCCGATAATTTCGGCGCTTTTTTTGCGCAATTTCGTGGCGACCGTTTTGTGGCATATAAGAATTAGCCTTGGTAGCCTTGAAAGATGGGAGCTTTTTGTCAAGATTGTTTCTTGCTTCTCGGGCGTGCTATAGGTTGGTCTAAAGAAGAGAGAACACCTGATGCTCAGCGGATGGTCGGCGGAAAAGAAGATTGTTTCAGGCTTCGGCGTCGCTCTGATTGCTGTAGCCCTGGCTCTGTTTAGCCCTTACATGTTGCATCCGGGCGCTCGAGAAATCAAGCAGTGGGTCGAACAACGGCAGAAAGTCTTCGACAATCTCCAGGCAATTCTTTCTGATTTTCGTGAGGCACAACTTTATCAGCGTGATTTCGTTTTGTCGGGTGACTTGCGCCGCGCCGACGATTTCAACGAAGCGATCGCTCGGGTTAATGAGCGTTTGTTCTCCCTGCGCACTCTAGATGCATCTGACACCCTCATGTCCGAGCAATTTAGACGCCTGGAAAATGAAGTCGGAAGTTCTACGAGCGCATTGCGGGCAGCTATGAGTGTTCGTAAGGAGAAAGGATTCGATCGGGCGCGGCTGACTGAGCTTTCCGATAATGCACTTGTGCAATCAAATACTGCTGTCACTACCGCAGAAAAACTACAAAGTGACCAATTCAAACAACTCGAACAAAGAATTAGTCAGTACAGTTCATTGCCAAACTATCAAGTTTTAGTTGGTGTTCTGCTGATTACTTTTTTAGCATTGCTTGGGCTTGGCACTTTTCTGATGTCTAGAAACTGGCAGAACACCGTCGATTTATTGAAAGACGAAAATAAACATCTCGATAATCAACTAAACAATGCAAAAGATCATCTCGACAAACTAGCCAACAAAGATTTGCTGACCGAAGTATTGAACGTGCGTGGTCTCGAACAAGCTTTAATCGCCGAGCAAAACCGCGCTGGTCGTGCTGGTGCACAGCTGATGGGCATGCTTCTTAACATCGATAATTTCAGTCGTGTCAATGAAGGACTTGGACATGCTGTTGGTGATGTGATACTGAAAGAGCTGTCACGTCGAATTGGAAATACGTTGCGCCCCTCTGATCATATTGGTCGCATCGGTCGCGATGAATTTATGGTTTTGCTGCCGGACACACAACTTGCTTACGCCATGAAAGTGGCAGAGCGAATCCGGCTTTCTGTGTCTGACAGTCCGCTCCGTAATGCTTCCGACCTCATACATTTGACTGTCAGTGCGGGTGTGGCCACACTGCCGCAAAAGGTAGCTTCTCTTGAAGAGGTTTTAACTTTGACGCGTTCGGCGCTTAAGCGCAGCAAATTATCCGGTAAAAACAGAGTGTCTGTTGCGCGCGATGGTGCCGATGAAGAGGAAGAGCCGTCTACTCGCGATATCGTCGATATGATGTGCGATGCCTCTGCCTTCAGAAGCGTCTTTCAACCAATTATCGACCTTTCCAGCGAGAAAGTGGCTGGCTACGAAATACTCTCTCGCGGTCCTGATGGTGCTTTTGAAAGTCCAGCCGATTTCTTCCGCATTTGCGTTGAAAACAATATTCTCACTACCGTTGATATTGCTTGCGTGAAAATGAGCATCGCTGCTACCGTTGGAATTCGCGAGAATATGCGGTTTCACCTCAATATATTTCCCTCCACATTGATTGACACACCAATTGAGCAATTACTTTCGCTCTTCCCGGCTGAGAAAGATGGTCGAGTATTTTGCCTGGAAATCAGCGAACAACAATTCGTCGGCGACCCGACTTATCTGCGCGAGCACGTCAACGCTCTCAAGCAAGCTGGGATTTTAGTGGCTATTGATGATGTCGGCTTTGGCCGCAGCTCATTAGAGAGCCTGATATTACTTGAGCCAGACCTCGTCAAAGTAGACCGCAAGTATGTCACTGGTGTCGCTAAAGAGCCGTCCAAGGCACGCTTGATGAAGCGCCTTGCCAATGTGGCAAAATCACTGGGCTCTGAAATCGTTGCTGAAGGAATTGAGAATAAAGATGATATTCCAATTTTAAAAGAACTCGGTGTTCATTATGGTCAAGGTTGGTTATTTGGAGAGTTGCTTGAAGCTTTGCCCGGAAGCCCCTCCACGAGCGGCTCTCGACGCGAGAGCGAACAATTAGGAGATATGCGAAATGCATGAAGTGGTGCCAGTCAGTCCAAGTCCACAGCTCGAAGACAAATTCTCGATTGAGAATGTTCTCGGGCAAGGTTGGACCGGAACCAAAACCTTCTTCTTTCCATTGCTTGGCGTGATGACTGTCAACGGACTGCTCACGATGCTTGTGCCAATTGCCACTTTCTTTATTGGTGCCAGCAATTCTTTGATTGCCGAAAATCTTTTCCTCTCGTTTGGACTTGGATTACTCAGTACTTTCATTGCGCTGACAATCGAGATGGGAATGATAAAAGTAAACTTGATGGTGCTTGACGGTCAGACTGTCAGACCGGACGATTGCTTTCAGACATTCAACTTGTTGCCCAATTATTTTGTAGCCTGGTTGATTGCCAGGTCTGTCACAATCTTTGGTTTCTTTTGCTTTGTAATTCCAGGAATTATTTTGCATATCTCTTTTCAATTTTTTGGTTATTTCATCGTCGAAAGAGGAATGGGACCAATTGAAGCTTTGAAAGCTAGTTGGGCTGTGTGTGATGGCGCACGATGGAATTTGGTGATGCTTTCTATCGTTTTATGGTTTATCAATTCCATAGGCTTCATGTGCTTTCTCCTCGGTGTAATTCCGGCTCATATGATCAATGGAATTTCACTTGCCGCAACCTATCGTGAACTTCTTTCAAAGACCAGCCCCTATGCTGAAAGTATTGCTCTAGCTAAACCACCTGCGGCACTCTCGGGTGCGGAACTCGAATCTGTAATTTACGACGCGCCTTCAATGATGACGTCATTGCCGACGCCATCAACAGAACCTATTCTAGAATCACCAATAGAACCACCTGTAGTGGCGCCAGAAGGCCAGACTATCAAAACTACCGAAGCTGAGAAAGATAAGTTAGATAGCTAGTTAGCGGTAATTTCGAATGTACAGACTTGTCCCTTCGGGGTTGATTCGTACTTTGCCGCTGCTGGTTTCCATTTGTGTGTTCAGATTTTCTACAGCCTCACGCATGCGCGCTTGCCTTTCGCTTTGTTCTTTTTCATAACCTTCCGATTGCGATTTTGCCTTTTTTAAAAGCGCATTGGAATCTTCTTCTGCTTGCTTCCTTATGTCTTTCGCCTGCTGGTCGTAAAAGCGACCGTAGCGTCTGCGTATGAAATATTTATAACCGTCTGCAGCTTCATTTGCTTCTTCTCGGATGCGCTTTGCGTCAGCCTCTGCGCGGTCCAGTATAGCTTTGGAATTTGCCTGACTTTCAGAAGATCTAATGCGAGATTGCAGGTCACCTTGATCGCGAATTAGAGACTTTGCTCGGTCTCTCTTTTCAGCTTCGCGCTGAGCATCTAGCTCGCGCTGCTTTTGTTGCGCGATTTCATGGTCAAATGGTGTCGCATGTTTTTCATAGGTGTCGAGAGCTTTTTGAGAGTGTTCAGCCAAAATCGTGCCGCTTCCGTAATGAATGCAGACGTGATATTCGCGCATCGCTTCCGGTACTTTTCCTAATTGTAGAAGTGAATTGGCCAAACAATAATGAAGACGTGGATCTTCTGGATTGGTTTTGAGCGCCTTCTCAAATTCGATTTTGGCGGCTGCGTAATTGCCTTTTCTATAGTGCTCCATTCCATCGCTAACTATGGTTGCTGAGCATGGTTGGCTTAGCGACAAGTTCAAAATTACCAACAACAGTGATGTCTTTATGAAATTGCGAAGACCAGTTTTCCCTTCGATTTCGAAAATCGCCATTAACGCATCTCCCTTATAGCTCAGTGTAATTTCAAGTATTGCTCGACAAAAGAACGTTTTTGATAGCCTAGCGAAAGTGCTTTCTTCATATCGCTTTCAGCTTGCTTATCCAGCTTCAAACGCTTATAAGCTTCTGCACGAATTCGGTAAGCGATCCCGGTGCTGAACGGTTTGTTTGCTGTGACATCTTTTGCGATTTCTGTTTCTTTGCTGATGATTGAATTGCATACCTTAATGGCTTCATTATTTTTCTTGAGAAAGAGGAAAGTATAGGCGCGGTGTCGTAAGGCGATTGTGCCACCATTTTCCAGTTTTTCAGCCTTATCCAGTTGCTTTAGTGCTATTTTCTCATCACCTCTGCGCGCCGCCAAAAGTGCACTGACCAGGAGAGTTCGAATATCGTTTGGCGCAACAGCAAGCGCTTTATCGGAAGCAACTTTTGCTTTTACAGGCTGATCAATGACGAGAAGGCACGCCGCTTTATCGGTGTATCCAATTGCCGCACTCGGAAATTGTGCTATGAGTTTTTCGGCAGTCTCAATTGCTTCTTCGCTCTTTCCATTGATCATGCTTGCCACCAAAACATATTCAGTGGCTTGCCAAAAATTCTTATCAATTGCCAATGCTTGACGCGCACTGTCGAGAGACTCTTCTGTGCGTCCGCTGGCGAGGTACAACTTGGCTTTTGTCGCCATGGCTAATGTGTATTTCGGATCGATTTCAATAGCTCTGTTAGCGTCCAAAAGACCTTTTTCGTATTCGCCAAGCTCCGAGTATGCTTCCGCTCTCTTGGTGTAATACCAGGCGTTTTTGGCGTCGAGGGTAATTGCTTTCTCCAAGGCGTCTTTAGCTAATTTGTAGTTTTTCAATCCGGCATGACCGACACCAAGATAAGCCAAATATTCTGGATTATTTGGGTCTGATTTTAAATTTTGTTCGCAGAGCAAAACTAGTTCGTTATATTTGAGATTTTGCAGAAGAGCTTTTGCCTCTTCAGAAGCGTCGTTGGCTTTCGACGTACTGCAACCGTTGACAAATCCAGCGATGCAAAGCAAACAGCACATGCATAACATTCGTGCAAATTTGATTCTGAAATTGGTCCGCTTCACAGAACGCTGCCTATATATTCTAAAGAGGGTTATACTGCTCAAATCGATTGGTGTGAAAGCTGAGGAGCTAATTGCTGTGAGCAAAAATCTACTACTTTTACTTACTGCTTTTCAAATAGCATCATTCCCCTGTTTAGCCGATAACGAACCACCAGTAAGTGCTTCGACTCCTGTGCCTACCAATGAAGGCAGCAGCTCGCGAACCCCGGAAAAACCACAGGTGCGTTTGAATCCGCCAATGGCTTTACAAGGCAACATTCAAGGCGGCGCCACCGAAGATCTGGAACATATTCACGATATTGGCGTGACGGTGCATCATCTTGAACAAATGTTGAAAGGTTTGCTATATGAAGCACAACGTCAAGACATGGTTGTGGTCGCTGAACCTGACGTAATTGGTCCAATGATTATTCCTGCCATCCCGGGTCCGTCCGGCATGCTCAGCATGGGATACTTGCCACCGAGAAAGAAATGGGTTGATTATTACATGGGTGAAATCGAGCAACTTATTCCTATGCTCGATCACGAATTAAATTCTATGCCCAGACCCGCCGCCGCCGATGCAGATATGGAAGCTGCTTTTGTCAAAATGTTCAACGCTGCCCGCGCTTTTAATCCGCCCTGGAGTCTTCTTGAAACAGCGACGAAGGGACCAGATTATAAGAATGCAGATATTTCTTCTGCTGGTTCAGGGCTATGGTTTCAGCTAAAGGAATTCAAAGAGCAGAACACCTTGTTATTATCCGGATCTTCGCCGCAGATAACAGAGATTGAAAATTATATAAAACAGATAGATAAGCTGGTGCCGATGGTGCTTATTGAAGT
>JACMKL010000613.1 GCA_014380105.1 Candidatus Melainabacteria bacterium | reverse complement strand
TTTTTTGTTTCAGCATCAGCTTTTGGATTCTTGGTATTGAAATCATTCACTTCGTTCAAGAGAGTGGTTGACGCTTCTGTCATCGATTGTTTTGATTTCTCTTTGACCTGGTTTGAATCTTCGTGAGCAGTTGTCTCGGCTGTTGCTTTATCGCTGGCGCTCATTAGAGGACTCCTTTCGCTTTTGGAATAGAGTGTCGAGGTGCCTTCGGCTTCGACTCTGCCAATCTAGCGCCAACAAGTTTCTGAGTTGTTAAATGCCCCCAGCACGGGACAACGCGTCCCCTGACGTCGTTTAACAACACAAAAACATCCAGCCAATATCTTCTATGCAGTCTGCATTTACCATCAGCCAGTTTTTAGAGGGTTTGAACATGCCTGTATTTGAGAATTCAGAATCACGTGAAGTGCAAGATAAAAAGGTACCCTCTGACGATGTGAGTAAATTCACGGAGCATCTTGAAAGATTCTCTAAGCAGTCATCCGATGGAGCTGGAGCTTCGCTTGAAGGTTCCGGTGTGCTTCCTCGATTTGGAATCAACGACAATAGTAAGGATCAAAAACACGATAAGCATGCTCGAAATAACGAATCTGAAATGGCCGCAGCCGCAGGCGCAGCTGCGTCAGCTGCTGCTCATGCCTCAATGAATTTTGATCCTAATGTTCGCTCAGAAACGACCGCTCCACTTGAAGAGGGTCAATTTACTAAAAACGCAATTGCAATTTTCGACCGTATTGATAAGGATGAAGACGGAATCATTAGCGATAAAGAAATAAGCACGGCCATGCAGGATCAAACATTTGTGAATGAAGATGCGCAAACAGTCGCAGCGCTCTATAAAGGTAGAAACGCTCTTGAACATCTCGCACCATATGAATATTTCAGAGATTCAGCTTTAATGATCGTACGCTCCACTCAGTCTCTTGCGGGTATTTCTAAATCCGACATCGAGGAATATGGAAAAATTCGCGGGGCGGCAAAGTTCGAGCTTGAAGGTGCTAATAATGCTAAGGCTTATCTGAAAAAGAATTTTGCCAGTTTAGATAATGATGGAAACGGAGCAATTACTTTCAATGAAATTGCTGCTGCGACGGCTAAAACTACTGATACCAGGGACCAAAAGGGCTTAGCTTATCTAGCCTATCGATATGATTCAATTCGTGGGGAAGACACCTACTTCGGCTCCAGTACGATCTCGAAGAAAGATTTTGACCTTTATTACAAAAATGTTTCTGAAAGCAGCCAAAGTAAAGCGGTTCAAGAAGTTTCAAATGGAATTTACTTCACAGCTCAAAACCAAATTCCTGGAAAGAATTACAGTCTCTTCGCTGATGCTGACAATCCTCTTAAAAACATCACTGTCGACGCAGTAAAACAACAATCAATAGGAGATTGCTATTTTGAAGCGGGTCTCGCTTCTCTGGTACTGGCGAGACCAAATGATGTGCTTAAGATGATCAAAGATAACGACGATGGCACTTACACCGTGACCTTCCCTGGCGCACCAAATGAGCCGGTCACAGTTAAAAAGCCTACGGAAGCGGAGCTCGGCATCTACAATGCTGCAAGTGAGTATGGCGTATGGGCTAACGTAATCGAGAAAGCTTTCGGCAAATACCGCCAGGAGCATAACGAAAAGCAGAAAGATTCTACCGATCAGCGCACGCCAACAGAAGGTGCCGATGGTGGTGGTCAAATTAGTGAAGCGATGTCGATTTTAAGCCCTAGGCCAAGCGAAATTGAATGGTGTGACGGACAGCAAGACGACGAAATATTCGCGAAGTTTAAGGATGCGCTTGGTGATGAACGTCCTCGAATGATCACGGCGGGCACGCCTGGAGAGTCAGATAGGGAGCGCTTAGACAGTGGCTATGTACAGAATCATGCTTACTCCGTTGTCCGAGTCCGCGAAGATGATAGAGGAAACAAATTCGTTTCGGTCCGCAATCCCTGGGGAGGAGAGCATAAAGACGGAACATCAGAAATGCCATTTGCAGAATTTAGAAAGACTTTCCCTTACTATTGCGTCGAACCCAAAAATTAGCGAGACTGTGAACAAATGGAGAACATTCCTGCTGTAATCCAAAGAAACAAAAGAAAAGAGCCCCTTTCGGGGCTCCCTTCTCACACGGACAACTTCAATCTTAGTTAGGTAGGACGACGCTGTCGATCACGTGAATGACACCGTTATCGGTGAAGATGTCTGCAGTTACGACTTTGGCATTGTCGATGCTTACACCGTCGCCATTGGTGACTTTCAATTCTTGTCCCTGAACAGTCTTCAAGGTTTTTTGTTTGCTGACGTCTGCTGCCAGGTGGTGTCCTGCAACGACGTGATAGGTGAGAATTGACGCCAGTTTGGCTTTGTCTTTGAGTAAACCTTCGACTGTACCTGCTGGTAGTTTTGCGAATGCTTCATCTGACGGTGCAAAGACTGTGAATGGTCCTGGACCGGAGAGTGTTTCGACTAGTCCGGCTTCAGTCACCGCTGCTACCAGTGTCTTAAAACTTCCGTTCTTGACAGCTGTTTCTACAATATTGGCCATTTGTTTAGATCTCCAAAAATTATTTTCGAGGCAGCTGTTGTATGCAGTCGATCAGAGCTTGTTTCAGTACTGCATTTTGCGCTGTCATCACTCAAGCAGCTTAACGGCTGATTAGTGAACCGCCTGTGAACAATTTGGGGATCCTCTAGAAACGATTGTATTTCATATCTGTTTGAATCTTTTCCATCTGACGGCGATGTTCAGATCTCATTTGCTCTGATCTTGCGTTGAAGTCTGATCGCAATTTGGATGAATCTATAGAAAAACTCGAGGCAGGTATTTTTCCGGCTGAAAAACTTTTTTGTCTTTGTTGTTCAAATGGTGATACTTCCGGATTAATCTGCAGAGAATTTATGTACTCGGCGACAACCGGCGTCTCAGTCCAGGCTTTTTTCCCGATCACGCCTAGAACATAGACAAATCTGCCCGCTACAAATATTCTAAACTTTGCAATTTGATCTTTACCGTCTGCATGTGCAAATTCAACTTGTCTGCCCGGATAGCCTTGCAGAGATGTAGAATATCTTTTCAGTTCTTTTGATTTAGTGGATTTCGCTAAGCTAGTGCAGAGAGAATCAAAAAGGGATTCTGTTCGTTGGGGCAGAATTTTGCCTGGTGCTATTATGTACGAGATTGCGTAGAGTCCGCTTGCTTCAGAGTAATTGTAGTCGACAGCGCGCATGCCCAGCTGATTCCCGTACTTCATTTGGGGATTACCGGGCAATAAAATTTTGAAACGACCTTCAGGATATGAGTAGAGAGAAAGTTTTTTCGAGCCGAAACTGACTTTGTTTTCTACTGTCGTTTTCTTTTCTGTTTCTTCAGTGTGCGTTGCCTTCGAGATTTCTGCTTCGCTTTTCTTTTCTTTCTGTTCGGTGTCTGCTTTTGCTTCTAACTTTTGTTCTATCTTTTGTTCTGAATTGCCTTTCTC
>JACMKL010000612.1 GCA_014380105.1 Candidatus Melainabacteria bacterium | reverse complement strand
GACGTTTTGTGAGCGATTTGTTGGTGGCAATTTCCAGATCTTCGGGATGTATGCATCCTGTTAGCTTGAGCAGATCACCTACTTCAATTTCTTCTTCGACAAATTCTTCGTATTCATCTAGAGCCGCAAGCACCTGGGGTATGTCCCAATCAACAGTCTGCAGTTTTTTGGTGAGTTGTAAAATTTGGTCTTCTTGAAGTGTGCCTTCTTTGAGCATCAACAACAATTCATTTAAAGCAAGTGTACTTTTTTGCGTTGAGAAACCGCATGAAATCAGCGCTTGCTCCACAGTCTTATCCTCAGTGACTGCAATTTCTCTGGCTGCAATCAGTTCTCTTTCGTTGACTAAGCCTGCCAAATACAAGATATCGCCGACATCCTTGCTTTGATAAGGATCTTCTTTTATCACACCCAACTCGGAAAGTGGCTCAAGGAGCCGGATTTTGCGCAATCTTGCCGATCGCAATGCCTGTAAAATTTGTGGTCTCGTGGCTATACCATCGGAGATGAATCTCAGTCCAATCAATGCTGAATTAAGCAAATCGAAAGTTATAATGCCACGATTGAGAAGGACTTGTCCGAGGGGCAGAGATGCTTCTAAACTCTCAACCAGAGCCGCCTCAATTTGTTTTTGAGTAGCAGCGGCTGACTCTCTGAGTAAGTCACCAAGGCGACTGGCTTTGACACCACCTACACTTGGTAAAACAGAAACACGAGCAAAAGCCTCATCAACTGTGAGACCTTGCTGCCGTATAACTTTAAGAACCTTAAGACCAATTTCAACAGTCATAGTACCGGCGCGAATCATGTCCTGTACATTTAACGCCTTCATCAGCAATTCTTCGGTAAGGTGACCTTCCATAGATAGAATTCTGCCCAATGGCACATGCATGCGCAAAGCCAGACCCGTACAGCTATCTAGTGTCTCTTGGTCGACCATCCCGGCGCCGACGAGCAAATCTCCAATGCGAATTGGAGGGGGAGTAAGGTCCCTTTTTACGTGCGCGAAAATATCTGTTTCGGCTTCAGCTGATTGAAATTCGTCAACCATTTTATTTATCTCAGACTCTTAGAAATAATCAGCGGAAAGTTTGCTACTGCTGCCTTCTCTTTGGCAGCTCTTGCTGCAGTAAGTAAGTCTTGAACGGTCTCCCCATCTGCGGGTAAATTGGCTACACCAAAAGCTACTTTCAGTGACTTCTTGTCGATATTAGTCGCAAGCGGAGTAACCGTTAGCGTCTGCAGAATGCGATTAGCAATATATGCGGCTGACGCCGTTTTTGTATTCGGCAGGAGAATTGCATATTCGAGCATCTCAAAATGTCCGAGAATATCTAGAGGACGCTTGATCATATCAATTCGTTTTGCAGCAACCTGCACCGCTGCCGGTGGCAAGCTGTCGTACAGAGATTGGAATTCTCCGCCTTTGCGATTGGAGTCATAATCTTTCTTTCGGTTCATCTCGAATAAGACTACAGAGAGTGGCCATCCGTATGCTTCAAAACGGAAAAATTCCTGCTGCAAGTAAAGCAAAAATCCAGAATACGCAAGAATGCCTGTTTCTGGTCGAACCATTGATTGCAGAATGACATCTACTTGCGCTTTGCCATCGCCAAGAAAATCGAGAGCACCTACTTTGACCGCGTCGGGTGGCTTAATGTCGATCAGTCCGCAGGTTAGAAAGTTGAATACAATTGGAATCCAGTCAGCTGACTCCATTGGGCGGTCGCGTAGCAGGTCGTTTAAGGAATACTTGTGTCCAATAGTTTTGAAGACATCAATCTGCAGATTGACGTCAATCTCCTCACCTTTGGACAACATCAGTCGTATTTCCGTATCACCAATATTTCTATGTTTTTTGACAAGGTAAGCGTCGGTAGTTAGCCCCATGCGCTCCAAATGCCTCTTCTTGTCAAGGAGTGCGATGCCTTCCATGACTGTCTCGGAGAGTGCCCGGTGAACGTTACGTACATCAGTTTTCTCGCCAGGAAAGAATGCAAAGCTACCGGTGCGCCAGGTGATTAACTCGCGCACTGCGCTGTCGCCAAGAATTCCCGCTACGTGAGCGTACATTGCTATGCCATTTAGGAAATAGATTTCTCCAACACTTTCGTCTCCAAGTAATTCAAGCCGTCCGGTCACCTCGTCAGACACCAGCGCGTCTACAAGTGTCGAAAGTTGCGTTATTTCGAGATTACCTTCGCGGGCACGAACCCCTTTTTCCTCACCTACGCCGGAAAATCTTGGACCATGCGTTGGTTGGGCATTTGGCAAATCATGCGGATTTTCGATTCTGGAATTTGACTCAGTCGGGCTGAATGCTGGCATATCCTGCGAGGTAGCGCCAGGAACCCCAAATCCTTGCATGCCTTGAGCCGTTCCGGTGCCGGTGAAGGCGGGCAGGTTTTGCTGTGAGAGTCTGCCCAATTCGTAGCTAGATGGCGCGCCAGTTAAAGATCTGGACGGATCAAACCCGTTATGTCCGCCCGATTGTCCCGGATGCTGCTGCGCTGGTATGTCTGTCATCGAAGCGTTCATATTGGCTTGTGTCTTCGCCGACATATGGACCATGTCATCGATTAAAACGCAGTCACTGGAGTCTTGCTGCCAGAGCATTTTCGCTTCCCTGCCGTTATCTTCGAGCAAAGTCCAGACTGGATGCTCCTTATCTGTCATATAACGGACACTGAGACTGTAAGTGAGACCTGTCCCAGGTCCAGAGAACAGTTGTTCGACTTCGCGAGGTTTATTCTTTGTCGCCTTCTCAAACATAGTGCTGAGAACTACTAATTCAGGTGCCGCCTCAATACTGGGCAGGCTAATTCTGCCCCCTTTGTCTTGCGGTGTTTTTTGAGTGCCAAACATGCGCTGTTTCTCGCTAGTAAATGTTTGAAGTTATCGGACGGAATTACACATTTTCTAAAGGAGTAATTCCCCGATATCAGGCTTAAGAACCAATCTAAAGTATATGTTTTTGAATCGATTATTTGACGCTATCGCTGAAATCCCGCCGCCCGGCGACAGCAGAGTCTCTAAAGCTTTTTCCAGCGGACAATAAATTCTTTTGAGTACGGTCATCAGCGGTCATGGTTTGGACCAGTTTTTGAACAAATTTCTGTCCGCCCGTAGCATTGAGGTGAACAGAATCCCGGTAGTCATTTGTGGAATATTCCGACGGTTTACACAAATCATAGAAAGAAATGTCATTTTGTTTAGCAAAGAGAGTGATTTCGCTCAAATAATGCGCTCGGGCAACCGGAGAGAGTAGCGCTAAATTGCATTCTTGAATTGGCATATTCACAAGCACCAGTTCAATCCGTTCTTCTCTACACAGTTGGCTCACTCGCTTCAGGAAATCTAGCTGTTTTTTGAATGCGCTGGAATTGTAATTGTGATACCGCGCGCGGTAGCTTGAAAGATCACCAGGAAGAACGTTTGCAGGCCAAACGGGCGATACAACTTCAGCCATCAGAGCGCCTGGCATAACTTCCATTGGGCGATAATTTGGAAAGAATGAAAACCGTTCTTTCCATGTCCAGTTGGGGCGACCTGGAGCAAGCGCAGCAATCGGTCTTAGAAGATTTTCGACAGTTTGTGATGTGTCCATTTGAATGTCGATTGCGTTTGCAACCAGATAGCAATTTTGCTTGATAGTTTGAAAAACTTTGCTCCAACCTGATGGTGCCAGCTCGTTGGCTGCATCTTCGGTGTCAACCACTCGCTCCAAGATTTTAAATGCTTCAGTCTGAGTGGGATCATCCATTGTGCCGTCGATGAAATCTCGCGGCGCAATTGCGTACACGACGATAGGGGGATGATGCCCGAGGGCAAGCGCCGACTTCAAGGTCAGATAGGCATCAGAGGGCATTTGTCCCGGTGAAGATAAATTGATGGAGCGGAATTTCGCATGCAATTTCTTTTCTAATTCGTGATCAAGAAAATGCGCGTCACGATAATCAGACAGGTCGATTGCGTGACCAGCTAATTTAGCGTCAGCTTCCGATAGTGCGGTGACTGTGAGCGAGGAGCCTAAGATGGCGAGATTTCTTCTTTCCGTATCGCTGCGCAGTTTTTCGACAGTCCAGCTGGTCCAGGTTTTATAAGGGTAGGTGAAACGCTCGCCTTCGAATGGTTTTGCCCAAAACAGAAATCCGTTCAATGCCGCAAATGTTGCAAAGGCGCTGGCGAAGACGGCAGCCTTCGCATTTTGCTTTTTCAATTGGGCGGAAGTTTTCAATTTGATCCATTTTCTCCGGTTGACATGATATATCAATCGGCGTTTCTGAGCGGTTCTTAAGAATTGTCAGCCCAATCCCGATCTCTTGGCAGCCTTTCTTGAAGACTAATTAAAAACATTTTTCTTGGACGAGTTTTTCACCTGTCTGTCAAAGACCTTTCTGGCTAGGCTTTCAAGAAGATGAGACAAGGCTTATTGGTTCCTGAGTTTAGCTTCAGGAGTGGGATCTCATGCGGGAAACGATCTACTGACTATAATTGTCAGTCGGAAGACGCTTGGACGTCTCGTGGCAAAAAAAAAGGCGAGCTGGATATCCTATTTAAATGACAAAAGCGACAATCGACCAGCCAAAAATTTCGGGAGTAACTGAAGCGTCTCTGCGGGCATCCGGGCAAGACGCTGAGTCGGAAGCTTTATCAGCTATCGCTGGGCAGTTGGAGCGCACCATTCAGAGCTCTTCTGGTGAGTCGTTCATTTCCTTTGCAAAACGCACTCTATTGGAGCTGACCAATATAAAGTTTGCTCTAGCTAGCTTTGTCGTCAACAATTTGCGAAGACGCTACAGACGTTCAGTGCTTGGTTTTGCCTGGAGTCTTCTAAATCCAATTATGACGATGTGCGTCATGACTGCTGTTTTTTCGATGCTGTTTCATCAAGACCCTCGCAGTTTTGGGGTCTATGTATTTACAGGTCTTCTGCCCTGGAGCTTCTTTAACGATTCAGTATTAGCCGGAAGTGGCTCTATAACTGGTGCCGAGAGCTTCCTCAAGAAAGTCTATATTCCAAAATTGTTTTTCCCCTTAGTCACCGTCTCGACTGAAGGTGCCAACTTTGCATTTAGTTTTGTGGCGCTCGTATTGCTTTCAACTATTTTGGGAACTCAGCTCAGCTGGTCGATATTTCTGGTGGTGCCGATTTTTGCACTGCTGTTTCTCTTCTCTTTTTCATGCGCACTTTTCTTTTCGATTGCGACAGTCTATTTCCGCGACCTCGCACATATTCTCAGAGTTGGTCTGGGTGCCCTTTTCTACACCGTGCCAATTGTTTATCCAACAACAGTTGTGCCCGAACGATTTCAATATCTCTATGCGTTTCATCCCATCAGTCGCTTTGCTGAACTGTTCCGGATTTCCGTGTGTGAAGGCAAAACGCCTGGGTTAGAAGTCTGGATTGCGCCAATCGTTGCTACAGTTTTGGTTTTCGTAATTGCGCTCTACACGCTCAAGAAAACTGAGCGTGACATTATTTTCCGTTTGTGAGGCTTTGTGGATTCATTTATTCAAATTGACGACGCGACGCTGAGATTTCGTATTTATCGAAATCGCACTCCTGCGCTGAAAGAGTCTGTGATTGCCGCGCTCACTAAAAAGTCGACGGCTGATCCGGTGCTGGAATTTGACGCTCTCAAGAATCTCAATCTCAGAATCAGCGGCGGTGAACGTCTTGGTGTGATTGGCTTGAATGGTGCCGGTAAGTCTACGCTGCTCAAAATGATTGTCGGAATTTATCCTCCACAAAAGGGATCAGTCCACGTAAAAGGCAAAGTTACGCCGCTAATTGAACTTGGCACAGGCTTTGACCATGAACTCAGTGGTCGAGAAAACATCTATCTCAACGGCGCACTGCTTGGTCGCTCATTCAAGCAAATGAGATCTCTGGAAGCTGAAATCATCGATTTTTCAGGGCTTGAAGAAAAAATCGATATGCCAATCAAGTATTACTCAAGCGGCATGTTAGGTCGTTTGGCATTCTCGATCGGTACGATAATTGAGCCGGAAATTTTACTCGTCGACGAAGTCTTTTCGACTGGGGATGCACAGTTCGTCAACAAAGCGAAAGATCGCATGCATCACATGATCACAAAATCTTCAATCGTTGTGATTGTTTCACACAGCATGGAACACATAATTCAGTTCTGCAATCGCGTGGTCGTATTGCATAAAGGTGAGGTAGTCGCATCCGGCGATCCTCAAGATATGTGCGACTACTACCATCTCAATATTGCCGGTCTGCCAGTAATGCCGAGGCAGCCTAAAGAGGAAACATCGTCTCCGGTTGCTGCTGCTGCTGCTGCTGCAATTCCAATAGCTGTGCCACACTAAGGCTAAATTTTCAATGCGCAGTATTCCAAAAATTCTCGCCATCGTTCCGTCTTTGATCGCCTCCTGTCAGATCAACGTCTTGAAGCCCATGCGTAAACTTGAAGCACGAGGTCGTGTTCAATTTCGCTGGAAGTTAGAATCCAAGGCCACTGCTGCCGATGTTGCCTGGTCAGATGTAGTTATTTTTTGTAGAAATACTGAACCTGCCCACGGTAATTTATTGAATGAAGCACTGTGTGCAGCAAAACCAGTAATTTACGATTTGGATGATAATTTCTGGGACATTCCGTATGACACAGATCCGGAATTAGCGCGCTATCACCGCCTTCCGCCCAGACTTGAACAGTTAGAAAAATATCTGGCATTCTCGACTCTTGTTCGCGTTTACAGTCCGACGCTGGAAGAGCGCGTCAGTGAATTTACCAAGAAAACGAAATTACTCAAATCTGGTTTTGACTTTTCACTGGTATCGCAAAATCG
>JACMKL010000611.1 GCA_014380105.1 Candidatus Melainabacteria bacterium | reverse complement strand
TGCGAGCCTCTTCCGGCTTTTCTTTTCTGTTCGCGGCGCTGGTGCGAAGTGCTAAGTTTGCAGCTATTTTTCGTACGTTGTCCATTTCTCTGTGCCCAACCGTTTCGGCGGTGGAGGCGTCACAGACTCTTGCTGCCGAGTCACTAAATCTCCCCAGAACGCAAAGGAGTTGTTGAGCGATTTTATTTTTGGCGCGTAACAATTTTCGATTTCTTTGGTGTCGTTTAGCTTTCCAAGGACAGGAACAACCGTCTCTTCCTGGCGCAATTTGGCTTCTGCAAGGAAGTTTTCGCAGGAAGAGAAAAGTAAGTCTCCACACAATCCGTGATGAGGAAAGGACGCCACTCCGGCGCTGAATTTAATTCCAACTGGGCTATTGTTGCAGGCATTCTCCGCCAAGCGTGCCCCCCTCAGAATTCGCTGGGTGATATTGAAGGCTCTGGTGAATTCCGTCTCTACAAAGATGATTCCAATTGTGTTGGGACTAATCAAAGCTGGAAAATCTACTTCACGCGAACAGAGTAGAGCGATTTTTCTCAGCCTGGACATTGTGTGAAACAATTTTGGTTCGTCATCTGCTCTGAATGGTCTGTCCTGGCAACAAACTAGAGCAACGCAAAGTCGAGTTCGGCACTTCAATGCCTCTTGTATCTGAGAGTTTAGGACTCTGTAGAAATGATCGTATTCATGAATGCGCGCATCAGTGAGTATTTCCAAGTCCGCATGCGGATTGAAATTTGATTCTCGCTCTTGATCGCTATTTTTTTGCTCTGTCGGTAGCCTGCAATTGCAGTCGAGACTAGACCACCAGCTTTTAGGCTGAGCCGGACCGTCCGTGCCTAGATACCACCAATGAGAGGCGTCCTCACGTCTTTTCATGCTGATTTTCCTCGCGGAAATTCATGAGTGACATAGTCGCTCACAAAAAATCGAAAGATTAGAACTGAAACTAGTAAATGGATTCCTGTCGACAAAGTGCGACATCATGATTGTCCGTCACAAAGATGACGAAGGTATGACAATCTTCTATTAGTTTCAAGGCCGTCGTCGTCGTCGTGGTCGAGAATCTTTGTCAACCCAACAGACGAGAAAGCACATGATGATCATAACTGTGCTGATGTATATAACTTCTGCCACCCTTTTGTCCTTGAGTGTTTGTATCGACTTAGCCCGCTGTGAAGGAAGCTCGCACAATCTATTGTGCGAGCTTCGCCAGGCAACTGGGATACGCCTAGAATTTCTGTCTAGAAGACGTTTCTAGAAGATTTTTGTCTCTAGGACGCCGACTAGTCATCGTCCAAATCTTCTTCTTCTCCTTCTGATTTGTAGTCACCGTTAGTGGTGGCACTAATGTCTTCAAAGGCATGGCGTAAGAGTATTTGCCCCGCAGAGGCAGTTGCTTCGGCACAGGCGAAAGTAATCGCCAGGATTGCCGGACCCATTAGGAAGACTCCTGCCGCTCCCATTCCTTTTGGAAAATGAAGCGCTATCAAGCATGTCAGAAATGAAAGTGAAAGCGTCAGGAATGTGCAAAGTGATCCGCCGATTGCAAAGCAGCGAATTGCGTAGAATGCGTAAAAATCTGTTTTGTTCATTTTGACCGTAAGGAACGCTTGGCGCTCCGATAATTGTTGTCTTCAGCTTCGTTGAACTCCGAGAGTACTTAGCACCAGATTCCAAATGTTTTCAATATTTGAATCAGCTGCAAAAGTACCCTCCATGATTCGTCTTCCGTCGTCGAGCATTGTTGTATTTGACCAGACAATTCCTTCGATGCTCTTCAGGCGTTGCGGTACGCCGGTTGCACGTCTGTATTGGCTCCGTGAGAGTACCGGTAATCCAATACGGATATCGAAATCTTTACCCTCAGCATCAATTCGACTGGCGCTGTATCCAGCTTCGTTAGAGAATCCAGTTTCGTTAGCGTCATCCCTTGTGCTTTCTTGGCACAACTGAGGGAGTGCAGTCTTGCTTACTTGCTCTGACTCTTCAGTCGCTAGACCTTCCGTAAGTGCGGCAAGAGTTGTATTGCGAGGCACGATATCTAACTCTGCTGTATTACTTGTAGTATCTACTGTTGCCACCGATGCGGTTGTCCCTTCTAAAGTTGCCTCCGATACAACTGCATTTTCAAAGTCGCAATCACGCTCTGGAAGAGCAATGCCGGTCGTTCTTGAAGCATCCGCTGGGAGTTCTAAAGTCTCAGCCGTTTGTTCGCAACAAGATTGGGTTGTCGTAGCGTCTGCACTCTCTCTTCTTTTGCGTTTAGAGGATATCAGGGCGTACGCGGATGCTGATGTTGAGACGCCTGCGGCAGCGCTTACTCCATCAGCCCATTTGTTCGATTCACTTCTCAGGGTCGCGTGAGCGGCGGTGCCGACAGCAATACCGAGCACTAAGGACAAGAAAATAGACCCCAGGGACTTACGATTTTGATCAGTCATTTTTGTTCCATCCAAATTATGGTTTTGCATCGTGCGAAAAAATTCATTTAACACGCTGGCTAAACGCGCAGTTTCTTTTCAAGCGCAGGAAAATAGTCAGGGTCTATCACAATCACACCAAGCGTGACTTGCAGTCGTGGCTTCTTAGCCTTAGCTGAAGCCGACGGGCTGATCGCTGGAGACTCTTTCTTATGTTTGGTTGACTTCCTTTGCTGAAAATTGATTGTGTTTAAATGATGTCTTCAGTGGAGCATCTCGCTACACGCAGATGCAAATCTGTTTCGACCAAAATCTTTGCTATCTGACATTTTCTGTTTATGTTTGAGCATGGTTTTTACTTGGCCAGAGCCGAGCAAACCTTTGCTGATAGCAAATTAAGGCAGTTCTACTTAGACGGTTGAAGAAGAGTCCTTGAACGGCAACCGGTTAAATGACGATACTCAGATATATTCTCAATACCAATTTTTAGCGCACAACCCAATCAAAAAGACTCTGCATCCCTAACTGATCCTACTAATCACGACCACCCAGTCTGAGCTGCGCATCTTTGATGCAGATGCGGGCTGTCATGTTTTTGTTGTAATTGCACTTTACTATTGGAGCAATAGGACGAGTTGACTGAACCGCAAAAAGCTTGCTTGGTTTTCTCTATTCGTATTTTTCTAAAGGCCAGCACGATCACTCCACGGATGTAGTTATTCAAACTATGTTTGTGGAGTTTTTTGCTTGACCTTCCAGATTGCGCTCGAGTTTATCAACTCTCATAGCCAATGAGTATTTTGGTCGCTGAATCAGCGAATCATCATCATTATCTTCTCCTCCCTCGATTCCGAGGGAAAAAGCACAATAATCGGACCTATTTGTATGAATTTCAACCAAACATTGTCTCAACGTCAACGTAAGTTAGTAGCTGCATTTTCGGCAGTTGCTGTCGGTCTTTTGACCTACTCTTACAGTGGCAGTCTAACTTCAAAATTGCCAGAAGGAATGCAACAAGCAGCAAGACTTGGTCTTGCCGGAGCTACTGTTGCCGTCTCTTATTCTACCAATTCAATCTTGAAAGACAATCAGGATGAATCTGGTCCAGAGGCGACCTCCAGAAATTTGGCTGGTGCATCTCCTCCCCCGCCGCCCGGGAAGAATACAAAATCAAATCGTGCCAATCGCAGATCAGAACAGTCAAAAGGTAAAAGGATTCTTGCTTCCACCCCGAAGGCAAAGACAAATGTTAGTCCTGCCCCGAATGGGAAAGCGTCGAAAATTTCTGCCGGTAAACCAGATTCGATAAACTCCGAGCAAGGCAAAGTGACAAGTTCATCCAAGCGTAGACCTGGTTGGCATGCAGTTTCCGAGACTAGTTTGAATGAGGATGGTTCACTGACAGTGACGATTACATTCACGAACATTTCCGGCAATCGTTTTAAGCAAATGGTGCGCAACCAGCTCAGTGGAAAATTTGATGCAGCATGGTCACGTCCCAAAAATCTTGGCAATGGGCTTCGGTCAATTTCGGCAACAATCCTAGCCGGAGAAAACCAAGACAAGTATCTTGCTTCGATTCTCACTGTGACAGGAGCGCAAAACCCTGACTTTACTTAGGCTTTGATTCAAAAACCAGCGAAACTCAGAGGAAAATGAACATGCATTCTCAAGGAATATTTGCACTCGTTGCAATGGTCACAATATTTGGAGGACTGATTATCTATGTGCTTGCTGAGATAATTCGCTCTAAATAGAGACTGATTGAGATGAAAACCGCTGACGGCAGCGGTTTTTCATCTTCGCGTTTTTAGTACGAGTATTTATAGTAAAAATTTTCATTTTAAATTTGAGGTCGTAAGCAGCTAAGTTAGTTTATGAAGCGCTTGTGATTCATAATCGAATTTTCTATCTCACATACTTTTTCGCTCTGGTTGGTCAGTAGATAGAATGCTTTCAAGTCTTTCAGAACCAGCATCGTAAGTCCCGATTCAATGCCATATGTTTTTTGTGCTAGCAGCAGCGCGTCATTGTAAACAGTCTCAGCTTTGCCTAACTCACCGTCGTCAATGTGAATTCTTGCGAGTGCTACTAACCATGACGCTGTTTCTTTTGAAGACTTAAAATCACTTATCATAGTTCTAACCAAAATACTTGTACTTGCACCTTTAGGATATGCCTACGGCGTGAACAAAGAGGGAACAAGGACAATCCATTTGGTAGATACAGTCAATCGAAGGCGAACTCAAAAAGTTTTTGCTGCGAAATTTTTGAAGCTTTAGACCGATCACAGTGCACCACCTGTGGTGCGCATCTATAGCAACTTTCAGGGTGCTCGAATAATTGGACCAAATCTCTTCTGGTCTGCATGCCAGGAGTTTCCTATAACAAAGGAGACACATGCAAAGAAAACATCAAGAAAATGGTGTAGTCGCAAGACCCGCAACCAAAAGTAAGGCTGCCGTAAAATTTTTTCGCTGAAGCGCTTGTCGCAGCTCCCTCAGCCGCCGGTTTCAACTGCTAATGCTGCGAAAGTTGGCCTAGCTAATTCTGGTGGGGACAAAGTTGACGCTCCGATTTTTGAGGGAGCCTCGGATTCGATTGTTGCTTGGACAGTTGGGCAAGCTGAAGGAACAAGACACTATGGTGAGAAAAATCCCGCCTTCTACGGGCACGTCGACCCCGGCAATGGTCCATAGCAGCTCTAGTGCGGGAAATGTTTCTTTATTTTCCGCACTTTTCTTCTTCTAGAAACATTTTTCAACTTGCAAAAGTGATGCGCTAAAGTGAAAAATAGGCAGTAGTCAGAAAAAAAATTGATCTCTTTCAGGGTGATTTTGCCAGCAGAACCCTCTTTGGTGATACTTTATTGAGTTCGTCGTTATCGATATTATAGGTGCCTTCGTCCATCGGGGCTTTAGGCAATTCAACGAGCAAGGTTCGCAAAGAAGACTTTGAAGCTATCACACACTGGAATTGGTCTTGTTTTAATCCTCTTGGTCGCGGAATTCGTCTTCGTTTGGTTTCTTGATTCCTTGTTAAGTCAGGCAGAAATGGAGTTGAAAATTGAAACTCGTGCAAAGCGAATTTCTGCCGACTGTGAAAATATTTATAAAAGCTATTTACAGATTGAGCGCAGCATACGCGCCTTCTCTTCAGAAAGAGCAGAAAGCCATTTGTCTGTATATCGAGTCAATAGAGCTGAAATAAGTCAGGCGCTCGAAGACTTGAAGAAGCAGGCGGAGGGAAATCGCAGCGTATCGACTCTGGTCGGGCAGATAGTGAGCGAAGGCGAGATCATTATGTCTGTTGCTGAGTCTGCCGTTGAAAAGCTCAAAGGCGGCTCAGAACTCTCCTCGCTGACTGGTCCCTTCGCATCGTTGCAACCTCATATCGACAATATTTTTCGCGATTTGAAAGAACTTCGTAAGTTGCAGAATTCTACACTTTCCTTGAGCCCTGAAAGGCAGCAGGAAAATAGAAAGAAGCAGAGATTTTTACTCGGTTGGGGATTGTGTCTCAGTACGATTTCAGCATTGCTTGTGACTTTGTTTTTTCTGAAATTTGTGACAGCGAGGTTGTCTGTTATAGTCGATAACACTGCTAGGTTTGAAAGAGGGCACGCGCTCTCCGAGCCGCTTGTCGGGACGGATGAAATCGCAATGTTAGATGCGCGTTTTCATGAAATGGCAGAGCAAATTATCGAGATAAAGCGCAAAGAGCGTACGGTGGTTGATCATGCATTTGACATTATTTGCTCGGTTGATGGCGGAAATAGAATTTTGTCTATCAGCCCATCCTGTCTCAGGCACTGGGGATTTGAACCAGATGAGTTAATAGGAAGGCGCCTTATTGATGTTGTCGCGGAAGAAAGTCGGCAACCCACAGTAAACGCTCTTGCAGCATTGCAGCAGATAAATACGGGCGGCGAATTCGAGAGCAGTGTGCTCACAAAAATGAAGTCTGTTGTTTCTGTACAATGGTCTGGGCAGTGGATGCCGGAAGAAGCGTGCTTCTATTTTGTTGTTCATGACATATCGGAACGCGTAGAACTAGAGAGGATGAAAAAAGATTTTATAGGCATGGTAAGTCATGATTTGAAGACTCCTCTGACGTCACTGAGCGGTTTTATGGAATTGATGGCGATGGGCTCTTATGGAGCATTGCCTGTAGCCGTGATTGACCGAACCAGACGAGCTGAGAATAGCCTTCGCCGGTTGATTCGTCTAATCAACAATCTTTTGGATTTGGAAAAGCTCGAAGAAGGGAAAATGCAACTCACTTTAATTGAGCAGGATATTTATCAACTAGTAGAGATGTCTATTGATGCAATATCCGAATTCGCTCGAAGTAATTCCATTAACGTCCTAAACGAATCCGAGTCTGTAGTTGTCTCACTTGATGCTGATCAAATTATTCAAGTTTTAGTGAATTTGCTATCGAATGCTGTCAAATTTTCTCCCAAAGGGGCAGATGTGAAAGTGTCCACGACTGTAGATCTAGAAAGACTAGTTGTCTCCATTCAGGACAATGGTCGGGGAGTTCCCCAAGAATTGCACGCAGAAATTTTTACCCGGTACAAGCAAGTTCTGGCAGCTGACGGTAAAAGTGGCAGAGGCACTGGGCTAGGCCTACCGATCTGTAAGCGCATTATTGAAAATCACGGCGGACAGATTGGTCTCGAATCGGTGCCTGGAAAAGGAAGCACTTTCTGGTTCAGTTTGCCGATTGCTAAAGAAGCTTCCACTGACTAGAAGATACAAATGAAGATTTAGTGGCTCCGAATGTTCTTAACTGCTCTAGTTTTAGGTGGTTAGTGAGCAAAGGAGGGATAAAAAAGAATTGAAATTAGAAAAAATCTCGGAAGAAGGCGAGAATTTCAACGACTTCCGAGAATGATTTGTTTTTTGATCTTTCCCCGCCAATGGTGGCATTCTTAACCTGGCGTTTGCTCCTCCTTCGGCTTTAGGAGATAGAAAACCAGCAGGCTGCATACTTTCACCAAGGCAGCAATAAAGAGCAAGGGCGCTAGATTGCTGGCAAATGTATTGGTATACAGCTGCGCTCCAGTTATTTGTGAGACCTGTCCCAGACCGGAAACTACAGACATCAGTAGTGCA
>JACMKL010000610.1 GCA_014380105.1 Candidatus Melainabacteria bacterium | reverse complement strand
CGAACCAGCACCAACAATCGGGTTAGGAATGACATTACCGTAGGCTACTCTCAAATTTGCCTGCCCTGTCTTGATCGACTGAGCTAATACTTTTAACTCAAGGCGATTTTCCTTTGCTGCCGCCATCAAAACATCGAGTTGCGGCAAATCCTTATTGAAATCCGGAAGCAAATCAATTGCTTCCGCTCTCAACTTGAACGGCGATAGACGTGGCACTTGCACGTCAGTTTGAGCGCCGCGACCCAAAAGAATTGCCAGCGCTTGTCTTGCTTGAATGACTCTTCTTCCGCCGACATCACGTTCGATGGCGTTTTGTCCGTTTAGCAGGCGGGCTTTCAAAACGTCCAATTCAGGCACATCGCCCGCCTGAAATCGTTTCTCAGCGACACTAGTCAAGCGTGCGCTGAGCTCGTATAACTCTGTAAGGGTCTCAAGTGTTTCCTGGGCCACTACAAGCTCTGTGTATGCGCGACGGATGTCACCACGCAGCTGCCAGAGAGCGTTGCGAATTTCAAAATCGGTTTGCTTGATTTGTTTTTTTGCTGCCAGTACGCGGAAAACCAATTTCCATGGCGGCTCTATCGGCAAAGTGGCACCGTAGCGGTACGTGAATTCAGCTTTGTAGCCGCTATCCATAAATATGGTCGGGTTGGGTAATTCAGTTGCTCGAATTAATTGGGCGCGCGTGACGCCTAAATTGAATCGGACGGCGGATGCCCGTGGACTATTGATGAGAGTTTCGTTCATGGCCTGGGAGATTGTCATCGAATCCCCCATTGGTCCGCGCAGGGCAACATCGCCTGCTCCCTGAGTCTGACCCTGTCCGGTAGGCGATGACACGCCAGTTGCATCCGGAGCCAATGAATTTCTAGAACCTTGTGAGCCTGCCACCGGCACCGTTGCACCTGGAATTGAGCCATCAGCATTTCCTGATGACCCGACCGGGTTGCCTGCAGCATCACCCGCGCCCACTGCTCCACCTTCGCCAATTGGTAAATCGGTCGCAGAGCCCGGCGGTTTTATTGGAGAAGTCGCCCGCCGATTGGCGTTGGGCATTTGAACAGGCGGATTACTTGTATATGACGGCACATACGGTGAGGGTCTGGAGCCTCGACCCAAGCCTGGTAAATTTTGCGAGAAAAGCTTGAGCCTGTCTTTTAGACCAAATTTGTTTTCGCCGGTTTTGGCTGATTGGGCCATATCCAACTTGTCATCAAATTCAGAACCAAAACCAAAGCCAGACTCCTTCTCTTCCTGCGCGAATGCAGGAGAAGACAAGGTGCATGCTGTTAAAGCGATTGCTGTAAATCTGGTAAAGGGTCTCATTATCAAGGTTAGTATAGCCCAGCTGTTCGGAAAGTTAGGTGAAAGACCAGCTGAAAAGCCCGCTCTGCGCGAGCTTGCGCTCGAAAATAGCCAATCAGACCCAGAATCACCTTTATTGAATTGCGTTACAGACACTCGTGAGGGCTTGGGGCTGCGCAGCGCGAGGTTTGCGACTTCATGCCCGGATAACGTGCTTGCCCCAGTGCTCTTATAATTTGCTAACATTGGTCCGACAGGTTCGTGGATTGGTTGTCCGAGACTGATGCTAATCCGTGTAGATACATTTTGACCTGACACAAAACAACGCTAGCCTGCGGCTCGGCTACTAAAAGAGCGGTCAGCCGGCAGTTGGGGGATATGAAGGATAAGGAAAGCCGGGCGTTTTTAAGAGGGGAGATGGATTTCACCCCTAATCGCATGATGCGGTACATCCGCTCCCGTGCGCGCCTTTCCACGGACGAAGATATTGAAGATATCCTCCAGAACGCTCTCCTGCTTGTCACGATGCACTTTGACCCGACGCATCCGGACGCCAATCTATCCTTATATTGTTTGGGCGCCTGCAACAAAGCGATTGCTCAGAATCTTGAGCGCTATCACAAGGTTATTCTCAAAAAACGGGACCCTGACGCGAAGAACAAGCCGCGTGTCATCCCGGTTGGAGTCGAAACTTCGGAAGCTGTCCACGACGGCGAGTCTATGAAGGTGACCAGTTTTTCCGCCGAGAAGACTTACGACGAAACTACTACTGCGACCAATCAGTGGCGGACCACTTCGCTCAATTCTATGTTCGATGAAGACGACGGTCGCAATCCGGACGATCTAATAGGATTGGAGATGTCGGTCTTGGGTGGAAGCGTTGAATCGAATGATCCAGCGGTCAAAGCTCTAATTAATGATCTTATAGAACAAGTTATGGCAGAGCTGCCGTCCCAATTGCACCGTACCTGCTTCCTTTTGAAGTATGTCGAAGGATATAAAAGAGAAGATTTGATTTCGTGTCTAAAAATGGACCCCAAGAGTATAGATACGGTCGACAAGAAAATCGTCCGAACTCTCAAAGCATATAAAGAGAAGCTCGATAGGGACGAAGCACGAATCTAGGAGAAGACAATGAATACCCTTCAAGACAAGCTGGCTAAGATTCTCTCTATCAAAGATGAGCGCGCTTGCGCCGAGAGTTTCGAATCATTCTGCCAGGAGCATGCTGAAATATTGCCGATGCCCGGTGAAAACAGCATGTTCGACAAAGCGATGTGGGCTGCCTCGAAGTTCACCGCATTGTCCAAGAAGGACGAAGCAATCTTGAGCCGAGTGACCGGTCGCCTGGTCGGTGAGTCTGTCGTCAAGCCAGTTGTCGCCGCTGCCAAATCCAGCGTTCTCAATCTCAAAGAACTTGTCGGCTCTACAAAAGAAACCGCCATCGGTGCATGGCAAGACATGTTGTCAGCAATGTCCTGGCAGCAAATGGTTCCAGCTGGTGCAATGCGCGGCGTCGGAACACAAATGGTTTCACTCGGAACTTTCCAAAAACAACTCGATGATGCAAACGTTCAAGTCAACCTCGGTTGGTTGGTAGACAAAGACCAACTGCGCGTTTTGCTTCAAGCTAAAGACAAAAATGAAAATGCACTTTCTGATGTTGAAGTGCGCATCACAGAAACAGAGCGCGGCGTAGTCTTCTCACGCAAGACCAATGAAGATGGCTCCGTTGTTGCACCAAGTGTTCAAGTCGGACCTGGACAATACCAAATCCAAGTTATCTGGCTTGATAAGGTCGTGGAGACTCCGTTCTTCAAGATCTAGATTCTCAGTCCATCTTCCTCGGCAGATGATGTGGCTAGTACTAAGCAAGTCCTCGGGTAACCGGGGACTTTGCTCTTTTGGGGGAATATCGGACTGGTTTCCGGGAACAATAAAATGCAGGCAAAATTATTGGGATTACGCACCGAGTGACACTGTCGGACAGTATTGACACGTCTCCAAACGTGAATGAGCAATCTCAGGAGGTTGGAGATAGTTTTGCGCCCGGGCAATTAGTGGCCGGCAAATATAAGGTGATTTCACTGATTGGCAAAGGTGGCATGGGCTCAGTCTATAAGGTTAATCAAGTACTTTTAGACAAAGAATATGCGTTAAAAACTGTCAACTCGATTACAGTCACCGATACGCAAATCAGACGTTTTCATGCAGAAGCTAAGATGACCGCTTCGCTCAGTCATCCAAATCTTGTGCATGTCCACGATTTCGGCGTTCTAGAGTGTGGAAACCCTTACCTGATCATGGATTTTGTTGAGGGGACCACACTTGCAGAGCATCTGCGCTTGCATGGACCGTTAACAACTGAAAAAGCTGCTCTGATAATGGGACAAGCTTGTTTGGGACTTTTTTATTCTCACAATAATGGCGTAATTCATAGAGACCTAAAGCCGGGCAACATAATGCTTGCCCATGATTTTGCAGAAGGACTGGAAGGAAGTGTTCGCATAGTTGACTTTGGTATTGCAAAAATCATTCGAGCTGACGAAGGTCAGTTGCAAGCATTGACTAGAACTGGCGAAATTTTTGGCAGTCCTCTGTATATGAGTCCAGAACAATGTTCGGGCTCCCTTGTCGATCATCGCTCTGACATATATTCGCTGGGCTGCGTGCTCCTGGAAGCATTGACCGGAACTCCTCCGCATGTTGGGCAAAATGCCATGGCGACGATGATGTCTCACCTTTCCGATACGGCGCCGACGCTTAAGCAAGCCTCGATGGGGAAGGAATTTGAAGAATCGTTTGAAAAGATTGTCGCGAAAATGCTCGAGAAAAAGCCGTGCGATAGATATCAAAATTTGGGTGCTGTTGCATATGACTTAAGCAAAGCCACTGCTGGTGGTGCCAATCAAATGCGTCGGGCAATGTCTCCTGGACTTGTAAAAGTAAAGAAAACTCGAGAAGAGACACTTACTCTCAAGAAAAGCGATTTGTACAAAGTAATTGGTTTGTTGATTCTAACCACCGCAGTCATATCCGCCTTTTGTACTTACCTGCTCCTTAAGCATAAGTGGCAGTCGGATACCGCCATTCCATCAGGCTCCAGCGTATATTCCACTGAATATGCTTTAGCGAATAAAGTCGTTAGTGAAAGAATTCAGGAAGGAGAACAAGCTCGCAGTCAAGTTATTGATCGGGTTAGGCATCCTGTATCTGGGAGGCTAAAGCTGCGAGAATTAGATATAGACGCGAATTTACTTGATGAAATATCTAAATCGAAAGCTATTCGAACCCTCGATAT
>JACMKL010000609.1 GCA_014380105.1 Candidatus Melainabacteria bacterium | reverse complement strand
GTCATCCTGCGCAAAAGGCTTGATATATTGTCCCTTAGCAAGCTCCAGGCAACGGTTATAGTTGGGAAACAAGCCTATATTGGTGCCGTTGTTAAAGACGCGCACACGCTTATCTTTGGCAGCATAACCTCGAATTATGTCCTTCGATTTATCGGAGGAACAGTCGTCAACAACAATTAGTTCGAAGTCTACAAATGTCTGCGCGAGGACGCTTTCCATGGCAATAGCCAGATATTTTTCGCCGTTATAGACAGGCAAAAGTATTGAAATTTGAGGACTCATTTCCCCTCGCTCCGGTTTGCGGAGTCGCTCAGCTGCACCCGCCACTTAGCCAGAGTACCACTGGCCAGGCGGGTTTGTTCTCCATGCTTCTCGATGATATCGACAAATTGCTTGCCATTCTCTACAGGAAGCAACTGTTTGATATCAGGGACGAAAACGAAAAGGCGCTCGTATGGATAAGTTGCGCAGGTATAACCCATCGACATGTCTTTCATCTCGTTAGAGCCCATTTCCAGACGCTCTGAAACAACGCCTGCCTTGATTTTAGGATCTTCCAGAGCAAGGCGAGTCATTGACTGAAAATCCCAGATACCGTCAAAGACGGGACTCCACATCACATAACGCGGGCAGTCAGTCAGAATTATTGTGTCCGGAGATTTGTGGATACCTTTCTGCTTTTTCATTAGAAAGTAAATCCCATTCTGGGCGCGCCAGGAAGCTATCCAGGGTTGAGCCAATTGCCAGTTTGTGACCGTAAAATAGACTCCGACCAAACCTACCAATAGCGATAAGACTGGGATTGCAACTTTCTCTACTTTCACCTGACCGAGAATATTTTTTGCTGCTACCAATAATCCTGCAAACACACCTGCAAAAATACAGCTCCATCCGAATGCGGCACCAGTAAAAATTCGATTTACCAATGTCATCAAGGTTGGCTCATATTCTTTGTTTAAGCCAAAAATCGAAAGCGACGTAATGATCGCAACTAGGCCGATTGCGCCCAATTCAAGACCGTTTCTTACCGTAAGTGAATTTTGATTCTGCTCCCTGCGCGTTATCAAATAAGTGAGCGCCGCACCTAAAGCGAGTAAGAGGAGCAGCGCAAGCGACTTGACGACTGTGAATGGCTCAGTCATATGAAGAGCGACTTGTGATTGAAAAAACGGCACAGCGTTAAACGGGCTGCTCAAAATTGCACCACTACTAATCACGTGCAAAATTTGCTGAGGGTCCACTTTGAGCATGTGCAAGTAACCGACTCCGAGCTTCGGCACGATAAATCTTTGATAGACAAATAAGCTGCATCCAGACAGGAAGAGGGGCAGGAAGCTGATTACTGAAGCTTTGAGAGAAGGAACCCATTTTTCAGTGCGGAAGGTAAAGAGAAAAACAGCAACCGCAGAGACGCCAGCAAGCGGCATGAAGACTTCGTAGTTATAGATGCTGATTAGAAATGGAACAGCAGAAAGCGCATAAAACTTCCATTTTTTCTCCTGGGCCCCTTTTAACGAATATATAAAGCTAGTTAGATAAAAAGCCAGGCTCAGGGAAACCGAGCTGCACAAAATCCAGTAATGTGTCGAGTCACGAATTGGATAACTGACATAAGCAAAAGCGGTCAAGAAGGCAAGCAAGCGGCTTCTAGAAAAGCGTTTGATAGCAAAATAAAGCAGTGCCGCGCAAGCAATTTCAAAAACTCCATTTAGAAGATGGTATCCGAGCGGTCGATTGCCAAACAGAAAATACGCCGCACCAAAGTGCAGAACTTCAATTGGACGAATAATTACTTTCGGATCACTGATGAAATAATTGCTGAATGCACCAAGCAGATCTTGTGGACCGAAGTGCAAAGTATTGAGCATGAGCCAATCGTCGAGATAAAAGCCTATCTGTTTGACGAAAGGTCCAAAAGTAATTAGCTCAAGAAGAGCAAGAAATCCAAGGACCAGATAGTCGATGTTTAGGCGCTCGATAAGGCGCTCACTCGGTTTGACCGTCGACGGAATCTTTGGCTCATTGCTGGTGCCGTTTATAGAACCTTGCACCTGACTTTACCCATTTAAGCCTTTTTCAGAAGCTCGCCTTGTACCGTGCGTGTCACCTGATTTGCTTTGAGCGCCTGGCTGTTGACCAGTGCCAATACCGCTTCCACTTCAGCGTCGATTCCCATGGCACTTGAATCAAGTCTCAATTTTGGAGTTGATGGTGGCTGATATGGTGCGTTTAAACCAGAGAAATCGTTGATTTGTCCGCCCGAGGCTTTCTTGTACAAGCCCTTCGGATCGCGCTCCTGACAGACTTCGATTGGGCAGAAAACGAAAAGTTCGTTGAAGTCGTTTTCGCCAATAATTTCTTCAGCCATGCGGCGGTCTTTCTCATAAGGTGAGATGCAAGCAGTGATGACGACTGCGCCCGTATTGAGGAAAAGCTTAGCCATTTGAGCAACGCGGCGAATGTTTTCGGTGCGATCTTTATGGTCAAATCCCAGGTCGGCGCAAATACCGCTGCGTAAATTGTCGCCATCAAGTACAACGACTCTGTACCCTTCAGCAAATAGACGACGTTCCAGAGCGCGCGCCAGGGTGCTCTTTCCAGACCCGGACAAGCCGGTCATCCACAAGACAGAACCGCGATGTCCCTGTCTATCTTCGTGCTCTTGCCGTTTCACATAACCTGATTCGGCAACAATATTTTTGCTCTTAATGTTGGCTGTTTTGACTGCCGCTTTAATAATGTTGACCGAGCCACAGGCTACGGTTTCGTAGGTGGTGCAAATGACTAATTTGTCGACGCCGCCTGCGTTTCCGGCGCGGTCGAAGCTGATTGGTTTTGTGGCTTTGATCAGGACATCGGCAAATTCACCGTTGTTGATCGGGTCGCCCACAGCCGCAACCGACGAGCCAACGACTTCCAATTTGCATGGCACTTCGGCGGTGCCTATTTTCAAAATGTATTCGCGGGCCTGATCCAGGGGCTCGGAATTGAGCCAGATCAATTTTGCTTCGATTTCATTGTTAACTTCTGGCGGCTGATCAGGCAAGCTGACGATTTCGCCGCGCTCGACAAATATTTGATCTTTCAGTTTTAAAGCGACCGAGTCGCCTTTGACGGCTTTATCAAGTAATTTGTATGGGAAGGCTTCAATGGCCTGGATGGTCGAAACTTTGCCTGATGGTGAGAAGAACACCTTCTGCCCAGGCGCTACTTGACCGGCCACAACGCGACCAACAAAATGCCGTTCATCAGTAAAACGATAAACATCTTGAAGAACCATGCGGAACGGCTCTTTCGTGTAATCTTCGTCATTGTCGGCGATAGATTGTTCTGTGTGTGCCACCAACTGCGGTAGCAACGGCAGTCCGGTGTACCAGTCGAATTCAGGACATGTTGTGGTGATGTTCTCGCCTTTGAGAGCCGAGATAGGCACAACCGCCAAACATTTTTGCCCTTCTTTT
>JACMKL010000608.1 GCA_014380105.1 Candidatus Melainabacteria bacterium | reverse complement strand
GCCGCTTTATGAAACCCCGCTCACTTAGCTAGCGCAGTGTCTAATGTTTCTCACGGCGGCAGATCGTTAAAACGTGTGACGAAAGGTCGCGTCATTTGCGGCAGCTAAAACTCTTGCAGATAGCTGACGTGGGATTGCTTAGAAAATAGAACTTTCCTTCTCAGTTCAGATTTTGTTCCTGAGAAATAGAGACAGTCTTCCATAGAGTTCAGATCTAACTGTTTCACCTCAAAATCAAGGAATTCTCCACTCAAGGAATACAGCCCGACAGATCATTCGGAATCGCTCAAACACATTTTGTGTTCAGGGCGAAACCTACTTACTGGCGGACCTTAGTTCACGTTGAAAATTCTTTGAGCAAGTACGAAACAACATCAAAAAAACTACTGAACAAAACTATGGCGCTTTTTCCAAGCTATCTCACATTCATCATCTGGACATTTTTCCATCTCCAAATAATCGATTTCGTGTGGCGTATTACCCTCGTTGAGCGGATTTCGAGTCCAACCTGTCAATCGATTATCAAAGAAATTATTCGCGGTTTTGTATTAGTTGCGATTCTCTGGATCGTTCACTTCACATGCTTTCAGTCATTCGGATTGGGAGAATTTTTGCTCTACTGGGCGTTCGTGATTTTGCTCGGAGCGCTAGCGAATGACGATGACGAAAACGATGAAGAAGACGAAAACAACTACGAAAGCAAAGGCTGATTCTAACTAACTCGAAGTTTTTCGACTAACAAAATTCAGCGTCCAATCCGCTGCATTTTGTTTCGCTCCCCCTACAAAACGCAAAGATTAGCGCCGCTTAACGAAGCACACTGTAGCCGCGCCAACGCAGAAGCTCCTGCGGTTCTCACTAGTGAGATCGTATTTTAAATTAGCTTCTGATAGCTCAAAAGCTAATGCCAGTTTCAAAACTTAAGGCGTGCCCGCGCGAAAGTTCAAAAGACCTTTTAGCTTGGTATTTAGCGCCTGCGTTTGGTACGCATGAGTATCACTTCTTCTCTTCTACTCTCTCGTTACGGTTCTCTCACAGCCAATTTCAGCAACCAATCCCAGCCAACCCTCAAGCAATTCATTGCCTTGGGGTTTTGCTTTTTGGATTTCAGAAAGGAGATGCATCAACAATTCAGAGCCCAAAAGTGACTGCCTGTCGATGTTTCTGACGAAGCGTTGATTGCACAACAGCAACTAAATCAGCAACACGCTGCAGCCTGTGGCTGTTGCGCAATCAACGTTTAACTGTTCGACCAAATCTAAAACGAAAGGACAAATCGATATGAGTAATGCAAGAAAAATCGGTGTGGCCGTCGCAAGACGTCTGCAAGAACACGGCTTCACTGCCGTCTTCGCCGGTGGCTGTGTGCGCGATCGTTTCCTGGGCGTTGAGCCTAAGGATTTCGACGTCGCCACCAATGCCACTCCGGCGCAAATCAAAACCATCTTCGCCGATGACACCGTACTTCTGGTCGGTGAGACTTTCGGCGTGATCGTCATCGTTCGCGATGGTGAGCAAATCGAGGTGGCCACCTTCCGCGGTGACGGTCAATACGGCGATGGTCGTCGTCCTGACTCTGTTGTTTTCCTGAATGATGTCGACCCTCTGGTCGCTCTCAAGGAAGACGCTGCTCGCCGTGACCTGACCATCAACGCCATGTTCGAAGACCCAATCACGGGGGAAATCTTCGACTTCTTCGGCGGACAAACCGACCTCGAAAACCGCATCATCCGTGCGGTAGGCGATGCCGGTCAGCGCTTTACCGAAGATCGTCTGCGCATGCTGCGAGTCGTTCGCTTCGCTGCCAAGCTGGGCTTCAAGGTCGACGAGACCCTGATGTCTGCGCTGAAGCAGTTTGCCAAAGACTTGAAGCCCGGCGTTGTGGTTGCCTTTGAGCGTATCGCCAAGGAGATGGAAGGCATCTTGCTGGCGAAAAATCCCGTCGTCGGGCTGGAACTCCTGATGGAGACCGGCTTGATGGCGGAGTTTCTGCCGGAGATGCTGGACATGGTCGGTCCGGATGCGATGGGCGACCCCATCTGGCACCCGGAAGGCACCGCCTTCGTCCACACCTGCTTGGTGTTGACGGAACTGGCGAAAGAAGAGGAGAAGTCGTTCGAGCTCATGTTCGGCGGTCTGCTCCACGACATCGCCAAGCCACGCACTGTCACTCGTCGCGTCGAAATGCGCGATGGGGTCGAGGTCACGCGCATAAGCAATCACGGACATGCCGAGGTCGGCGCGGAGATGGCGAAAGTCATCTGCCGCCGGTTCAAGCTGTCTGCTGATCAAACGCACCGGGTCAGCGAAATCGTGCGTCTGCACATGCAGATGCATGACTTCAACAGCCCGGACATCCGCCGCAGCAAACTGGTGCGTCTCATGCAACGGGACGACATCATGGACCTGATTCGGATGCAGCATGCTGACTCGCTGGGCACGGGCAGACCGCTGGAAGAGAGGGTGGCAGACTCCAATCGGAGCTTCTACCTGAACTTGCTGGAAGAGATGAGAAACGACCCGAGACCTTCGATGAGGACTGGTGCCTCGCAGCTGGTCGATGGTTCGATGATCATCAAACGGGGCTTCAAGCCGGGTCCCATTTTCCGCGTCATCAAAGATGCTGCTTTCGAAGCCCAGCACTCCGGTGAATTCACCGATGTTGCTGACGCCGAGAAATGGCTCGATGAGAACGCGGAAGTCTTCCGCAAAATGACACCGGCTCAAATTGCGGCGGCTCAGGACACTGACGGCGTCGCGCTGCCGAAGGTGACGGCTGGTGGCAAATCTTGCTGCTAGTCGCCACCTTCAACTGAAAGGAGTTTGAGTATGAGCGAAGGAAACAAATACAGTTCGGTTGCTCTCAACCCGATGGTGCGCAGGCAGACGCCGCAGTCGCGCTTTTCGCACTTCCAGTCGGAAGGCGCAGATGTCTGGCACGAGCTCGAAAGACTCGTGGCAGACGCGCTCGCCAACTATCCGGAGGCGGTCAAGGTGCTGACCCCCAACGGCTACGTCGTCAAAGTGAGGCTGCCCGAGCATTTGTGCGAAGGTCGCTTCTTCACTGGCGTCGTGAAGCTGGAGCCTGGCATGGATGTGCGCACGGTTTTCGCTGTCCGTCAGGGCGGCATGCCGGGCGAGCTGCCATATCAGCAGACGGTCGTTGTCGGTGTCGACAAGACGCCTTCGAAGTGGGTGGACGTAATTGTCTACCATCGCGACGAGCTGAAGCTGGAAGAGCGCACATGGACCCCTCCGGGTCAATCTGCGCCCGAGACAGTGGACGCTGACTGGCAGGTGATAAGCGTCAACGCGCATATCACGGCCGAAGACGAGCCACCCACGCCCCAGGCGATGGCTCGCAACCATGCAGCTGCTGAAGGTCGCCCTGAAGGCGTCGGCGGCTCCGCTCGTCAGTACACCGCAGCCCAGTACATGGAAGCCCTGCTCTTCTGGGGTAGCCATGCAATGGTCGCGGATGCTGATGCCTGAGACGATGTCGCAACTCGACACCGGTTCGTTGCTTCACACGCAGCGAACCGGTGCTCGAGGGCATCGAAGTAAAAAAAGTTCGAACTAAAACACTAAACACATGGACATCCAAATTGGACTTACGACGTTACACGTCGACCACATCCTGATCAGCATCGCCGTCATCGCTTTCCTCACGGTGGCATTCAGTCCTGCCTTCCAGCCCAAGGTGAAGTACGTTTTGACCAGGTTCACTTTCGTGATGGCAGTCGCTGGCGTTCTCGCCTTTTCGGACTGGCTCTTCTTGCCGGTTGGAGCTCTCGGCACCGCTCTCGGTCTCACCATCCGCTACCTGATCTACAAGCGTCAGCTCAAGCCCGCTCGCTACAAATCGACGTTCAGCAAGAGCAATCGAAACTGGTAAGCTCCAACAATAGAAACAAACATCGGGTGAAACCCTCACCCCTTGTTTTTTGCCAAGCACCAACTACAGTATTTAGTATCAGCAGGAAGGGGAAAAACGACGGAAGCAAGCACCCGCACCACTAGTTGTTGAAACAAGTACTTATATACGGAGAAAGCGCAAAAAGTGAGGCACCACCGTTGGTGCCTAGCACTGACAGAATGGGAGTTCTACGAAACAACTCGCAATTTGTGCAATCAATTTGCAACAAGCGCTTTCTAAGCTCATAGAATGATTACAGAAAACCTTATCAACTCATACCTCGCCAACGGTTCGGCAGCATTTGCCGACGGACAATATCAAGCTGCTGGAAAATTCTTCTTCGCGGCTTATCAAAAGTCTAAAGCATTTCGCAAATCAGATCCGAGACTGGCTGTCGTATACGCCAATCTGGCGCTGTTCTATTATCAACAAAAACGCTATAAGAAGGCGGAAACATTATTGGAGCAAGCGCTCGCTATTGTGGGCATTGCAGAGCAATTTGAAACTGCCCTTGGTGAAAATATCAGGACACAATTATCCAACGCGTATATGGCGCAGAAGAAGTATGCAGCCGTGATTCGCCTTTATAAAAATACTCTGCACAAGTATCAAGAACTTGGGCAGCATACGAAGGCGGCGCTTTTTTATGATCGAATTATCGACCTATATGGAGCACTTGGAAAAATATCTCGTGCTGAAGTCTGGTGCAAACGAGCGATCAAAGAAGACGAGCTTCATCTGCAGCCTGGCGACCCTTCTGCACGTAAACGGCTGGTCAAATTAGCATGGATCTACAATGAACAAAATCGCACAAGTGAAGCGTGCGCTGTCTATCAAAAGTCAGTCACACCGCCTTCGCACTCGCAATTCAACGCGTCACCAAACTAAATAAAACCCAATTTGTGTGCAGGAAAGTTCCTTTTCAACTTTCGGAAACCCTCGCTTCTTACTACACTTTATCGTATAAAATGCCGAAAAACAAACGGGATGAGGCATTGTGCCCCACCCCGTTGTTTCCTAACAACCAATTCGCCTTCTCAGACTACTGATTGCCAGCGCAGCAGAGACACGGACCGCCGCACATCGCCCGCGTGACCCGATAGAAGTGCCCCGGATGCTGCTCACGAGTGAAATCGTAGAGCAGCTTGATGAACCACCCGTACCGAACAAGCAACTGACGCAGCGCATCCAGATGCTCCTCGGGGATGACAGCGTGCGCGAGGTCGAACTGATCACCGCCGCCTTCCACAATTGCCTGCCGCACGTTTTCGACAATCGGCGCCAGCGCCGAGTCGTAAGTGACTTGTCCGAACACCTTCGCCTGAAGCGGGCTGGGCAGTACGGCCACATCACTGAGCAACGGCGTGATTTCGTAGATGTCGCAAGAATCCTCGGTGTTGTGCCCGCGCGTGATCGTCCAGCCACTGTTGCGCAGCAGCTGAGAAATAACGATGACATGCTCGTCAGGAATTTCGCTTGCGACGACAGCGAAATATTTGCCCTTGTGAGCGAGGATGGAGGCGGTCAACTTGAGCAGAGTCGGCATCACGGCGTTAACCGCACGACTGTGCTTGATTCGCGACGCAATCAGAGGCGTCGGAAGGCTAAACGATACAAACGTAGTTTGATTCAACATTCGATTTCAATTTTTTCTAATTCACTGCGTTAGAGTCAGCCGATTAAAGCCAACCCGGAGGCAAGATGCCCCAATCGCCCTGTTGACGCTCGGCTTCCGCCCACGCCAAACAGAACCCAATCACTCGCGCTTCTTGCGCATGGTCTGGCCACTTGCTGATGATCACTCGCGCGGCGCGCAAACTTTTACGAGCGCCGGGAAAGTCATGCATCATCAATTGGCTGTATCCGAGCCGGTTGAGCGCGTATGCCATCAGGTGATGGTCGGCGCCCAATTTCTTTCTGTAGACTGCCGCCGCCTTCGAGGCTGCAGCTTCGCAGTGTTCGTGCACATTGGTGGAGATGAAACCGTCAGCTTCATTGAGAAGCAACCAAACCGGGCGCTCGCGCTCGACTTCCTGGAAGTGCTCCAGATTTTTGTCGAGAATGTGCGTCAGTTTGTCGGCGGTTTCGTTACGTTCGACGAAGGGCGCAATCAGGGCAAGGGCGCGTTTCAGCAAGGAGATGCCGGTCGGAATTCCACAACCTGTCGGCTGTTTCTTTTCCTTGGCATAGGTCCAAGCCAGCTGGTTGAGCAGCTCCGCTTCGAGAATCGGGTCTTTCGCCCCGTGTTCTGCAAAAGGCAAAGCCTCCTCCAACATGTTGCGCGCCTGCATGATGCAGCCCTCTTTGATGAGAGCCGACGCCTCTTTCAGCATCTTGTTGACGGTCTGTCCGTGAACTTCGCGCTGCATTTCGCCGGCGTTATGACGGCTGAAGAACAGCAGCTCAGGCTCATTCGGACCGGGCTCATAGATACGCTCGAGAATCGCCACCGCCGACAAGTAATGCATTTTGGCATCTACCTTGTTGCCGATTTTGGACAGCATGCAGCCGCAGCTGTTGTGCAGTTCCGCTTCCAATTCGGTTTCGCCCGCCGCCTGCGCTTTCGCCAGAGCATTGCGGAAGAATCCGAGCGCGGTTGCGAAATCGCCTGCGAGCATGATGCGCTGCGCATCGATCTGCCATTGGCGTGCTTCAGCAGTCAGCTGACGAAGAATCGAAGTGACTGTGCGTTCTGCGCCTGGATCCTCGCAAGAGGCTCCAGCGCTATGGAATGGTGTTTTCATAGTTATTTTTGCTGG
>JACMKL010000607.1 GCA_014380105.1 Candidatus Melainabacteria bacterium | reverse complement strand
ACGACCAGACTAACAAGAAATGTATAAACATAAGAAGCGACGCGCTGTGCTTGTGTCACAACTTTCGTATGTTTGCTTGGAAGTCGAAATTGAGCTGTTTTCAGCATCATTATCCTGATGAAAGGCTCTTTGGAGGAAAAAACAGAAAGTCATTATCGACTTACGCCTACTTGATAACTGTTAAATTTCTATCACTAGTTGTAGGGCTTTAAGCGATCGCGCTTGATAACTGTTAAAAAAGTCTAACCTCTGCGCGCTGCCGCAGGTCAGATGCTTAGTTACAGTCACTGTCTCCTAGTGCTAATTTTGTTAAACTTCCCCAGTATCTGAGGATTCTATGAAAACAATTTTGGTGACCGGCGGAGCCGGATTTATTGGCTCCAACTTTGTGCGCCACCTTTACAGCAAATATCCGAACTATCGTCTGCTGGTTCTGGATGCTTTGACGTACGCCGGTAGCGTCCAAAATTTGCCTGAGGGTGCTTTCGAGTCTGATCGCTATGATTTTTGGTACGGCGATGTTCGAAACGGCGAATTGGTCGACACTTTGGTCGCACAGTCAGATGTTGTTGTTCACATGGCCGCAGAATCCCACGTTACACGTTCAATTTATGATAATCGCTTGTTTTTTGAGACCGATGTGTTGGGAACGCAGACTGTCGCGAACGCTGTTGCAAAATACAAGAATAAGGTGGAGCGCTTTATTCATGTTTCGACATCGGAAGTTTATGGCACTGCCCTCGGAGACAAAATCAACGAAGAGCATCCGCTATATCCCCTCAGCCCTTATGCCGCAGCTAAGTGTGGCGCAGACAGACTGGTTTACTCATACTGTGCAACTTATGATATTCCAGCAGTAATCATTCGTCCTTTCAATAATTTCGGTCCGCATCAACATCTCGAAAAAGCAATTCCTCGCTTTATTACTAGTTGTTTGCTGGGAGAGTCGATGACAGTGCATGGCGATGGCGGTGCTGCTCGAGATTGGCTATTTGTAGCAGATCATTGTGATGCGCTCGACAGAGCAATTCATGCCGAACTTTCAACAATAAAAGGTCACGTGATAAATATCGGCACGGGAACTCATAAAACAATTTTAGAAGTAGCACAAGCCGTGCAACTTGCGATGCAACCGGTGGCAAAAAGAGAATCGCTTGTTGGTGCAGTGGCTTCAGGTAAAGCGCACGATGCAAATAGATTCGCTTCCGAGCTGGACGAAGCTGCAAAAATTCAATTCATAGGCGATCGTCCAGGGCAAGTTTTCCGACATACTTGCGATGCTCAAAAAGCGAAAGAGTTACTTGGCTGGGAGCCAAAAGTTGGCTTTGAGGAAGGCCTTCAACGCACTATTGAGTGGTATGAAAACCACCGCGAGTGGTGGCAAGCTCAAATGTGGATGCGGCACATTCCGATTTTGACAGCTTCCGGAAGGAAGGAAATGCATTAAATGAATATTGATAAAATTCCGTTCTATCAACATGACCTTGGCGCACCGGAATTGGCTTCTGTGGCGGAAGTTCTCAAAAGTCCGATTTTAACTACCGGCGAGACTGTGGCTAATTTCGAAAAGCTTTTTGCAGAACTGCTAGGCAGTCGATACACAATCGGAGTAACCAGCTGCACCGGTGGTTTGCATATTTCGCTTCTAGCGCTGGGAATAGGGGAAGGTGACGAAGTAATCACCACCCCGATGACTTTCATCGCAACCGCTACATCTATTTTGGAAGCGGGTGCGATTCCTGTATTTGTCGATGTAGAGCCAGAAACTGGAAATCTGGACGCGAACAAAATAGAAGCGGCCATTACTCCTCGAACGAAAGCGATAATGCCAGTTCATCTTTATGGACAGATGTGCGATATGCGCTCAATTAAGCGCATCGCACAAACGCACAACCTTTATGTAATTGAAGACTCAGCACACTGTGTTGAGGGACGTCGTGATGGCGTTGCGCCAGGTGAGCTGTCCGATACCGCCTGCTATTCGTTTTACGCTACCAAAAATCTAACTTGCGGTGAAGGTGGTGCAATTACTACCAATAATGAGCACCTTGCTGATAAATTGAGATTACTGCGCTCGCATGGCATGAACAAAACAGCCTCAGATCGCGCAGTGGAAGGTTATTCTCATTGGGACATGGTTGAAATGGGCTGGAAATATAATATGGATAATATTCAGGCGGCCCTTCTCCTCCCGCAATTCGAAAGATTGGAGCAGAACTGGAATAAACGCAAAATATTATTCGAACGCTACACAGAAATATTATCTGGTGTTTCGCAGATCACAGTGCCACAAATAAAAGCTGGAGTAGTTCATGGCTACCACCTCTTCGTAATTCAAGTCGATAAAGGTCTGAGAGACCAAGTGATTAGTTATTTGCAGTCAAATGGGATTAGTGTAATGGTCAATTATCGACCAGTGCATTTGATGACTTATTTTAGAACTAGTTTCGGCTATAACCCTGGCGATTTCCCAATTGCTGAAGAATTTGGAGATGGCGCTATTTCTCTACCATTTTTTCCACAAATGCAGATAACTCAAGTGGAGCGCGTTTGCGCAACTGTGAAAGATTTTTTCGCGCAATTTCCTGATCGAAAAAACGTATCTAATGATTTTGCAAGAGTTGCAAGTACGAAGAAGTAGGTGAACGATTTGTTTCGTCAATTGATAAAGAAAATCGTTTTTCAATCGGCGCAATTTGTTAATGAACCAGCTGCAGTGCAGACTCCTGCTAAGACCGTAAATAGTGTCGAAATTCTTGAGCCTTTTTCGTCACTGGAATTTGACAAATTACTGGAACAACTTTCGAATGGAGTCATGCCAAAGAGCTCAGAGCTCTTGCCTTTTTTAAATCTCGAAAAAAAGCAGCATCGAGCCGATGTAAATTTTCGATTGGCTGAAGCGTGTCTTGTTTGGGGCGACTTTCACCAAGCCAAGATTTTTATTTCGAGAGCCTGGGAACTTTCGTCTTTTGCCGAGCAATATTTGCCGGTTCTTGAAAATGTTTTGATGCATTTTAGAGACGGTCCTGCATTACGTGAGGCGTACAAAAGAATTGGAATCAAGGCTGCAAATAAGGGCGTTGTTTCAACCGCGATAAAATATTTTGACTGCTGGCATCAGGCTGAAGTTGTTGTATATCGCGCTGATAAATATCAGTACGACTATGACGTAATGTACTCAATGCAAAGGCTTGCTGATCCATTTCAATACCATTTCACCAATACTGCAAAGTGGACCGCACCAACTTCCAATCGCAAAATTCGACTCGGATATTTATTGCATGGAGCCAAGTACACAAATAGCATCTTAATGAAAATAGTAGCCACTCTGGCAAAGTTTCATGATCAATCTCGCTTCGAGTTATTCTTCTTTTGCCCTGAGGCCGAGAATGTAGTGCATGATTCGCCTCAGGGTGAAACTTGGATACGAGAGTTTGAGAAATATGGCACGATCTGCTGTGCTCCATATATTCAAGATGCAGATTTAGCTCAAACTCTAATTGAATGTGCTCGAAAGATAGACGCTGCGGATTTGGATGTATTAGTTACAAGTGCTGTGCTAGCCGATTTTAGTCATT
>JACMKL010000606.1 GCA_014380105.1 Candidatus Melainabacteria bacterium | reverse complement strand
CCTTCAATCACCTCGCCATCAACCGGAATCTTTTCACCAGGGCGCACGACGACGATGTCACCTAACTGCACTTCAGTGATCGGCACTGCCATTTCCTGACCATCTCGAATGATCCGGGCATCGCGTGCTTGCAGTCCCATCAGCTTGCGAATTGCGTCCGAAGTTTGCCCTCTGGCACGGTTCTCAAACAAGCGTCCGAGTAGGATCAACGTGATGACGATCGCTGCGGTCTCGTAGTACACACTGGGCATCAACCCCTGAGCCGTGAGAAAGCCTGGATTAATAGTGACAAACAGCGAGTAGAAGTAAGCGGCACTGGTGCCCAAGGCAATCAACGTGTCCATCGTAGCCGTGTGGCGCTTCAAGGCTTTCCAGCCGTTGGTGTAGAACGATCGACCGCACCAAAACTGCACTGGAGCCGTCAGTATTGCCTGGAACCAGAAATTGTGCAGCCATGCTGGAATCAAGGGCAGGTTCAGTCCCGTCATCATCGGCAGCGATCCAAGCAGCAACACCGCACTGATGCTTGCTCCTACCCAGACCTTGCGGGTTAAATCCCGTGATTCCGCCAGACGAGCTATTTTTTCGGCATCATCTTCTCCCGCTCCCGTTTCCGACGCTTGCAGCGAGAAAGCGGTATAACCTGCTTCGCTGACGGCATTTTGAATCGCATCTAAACCAGTCTGCTGTGGGTCATAGGTTACGGTGGCTTGTTCTGCCCCAAAGTTGACATTGGCGACCGCAACTCCCGGCACAGTCTGAATCGCTTGCTCAATATTGTTGGCGCAGGAGGCACAACTCATGCCTCGCAGTTTTAGTGTTGTAGTATCCATTGCGGTTTGTCGTTTTCATCTCGATAGAGGCTAAGTAAGGGTGTATTCCGATGCAGCGATCGCCCTTAAAATTTTCAAGAGTTATTCAGAGGAGTTCATTAATCAAGCTGCAAACGGTACTTGAACTGAGTCACAGTTGCTCTGAGTTCTTATATCTGACATTGGAAAGCTGACGTTTGACAAACCAAACTGTCAAGGGTGGCACCAAAAACCACATCGCTAATGGCACTAGACCAGTGCCTAAGAACGGGATTGTGGGCATAGACTCGGCATACGTCCACCGATCAAGTGGTCCAGTTGCTAAGGCTTCAAAAACAACTGTAATTACCACCCCTACAAGCGTAAAAATGCCTACTTGCTTACGGCTAGGTCGCTGCACCCATTGACGCGACTTTACTAAAGCTGCCACCACCCAAAAAGCGGTCAGTGAAATGCCAACATCTCCGACCGTAGCGAGGGTGCAATTTCTAGTCCTGTCGAAACAAGAGAACTCATTTGACACCTGGTAAAACGGCATTTGCTGAATTTCCCAAACGAAAGACAACAGGAAGGAGAACATAGCCACATTCCATTCGGGTACATTCAGCCAGCGCCAAGAGCCAATGATGTTCTGATGCTTTGACATAAGATTACTAGCCCACTGTATAACCAGCGGCAATGATCGCTTGCTTGACCGTCGT
>JACMKL010000605.1 GCA_014380105.1 Candidatus Melainabacteria bacterium | reverse complement strand
GTTGAGATCTGCAATCAACCAGGCAATAGATCCGTCACCAAATTGTTGTTCTGCAATCGAGACCAGTGTTTCGCCTTTCGAAATTAACCAGAGTGGTCTGAATAGCGTAGATTGCTAGGATATTGAATTAGCATCCTGCTCTTCGTTTTGAGATTCGAGGGCTACTTGTTCGCCCTGAATATCTAATGAATCGCCAAAATCATCATGAATGCTGAAATCGAGATTTTCAGTAAACTGTTGAACCAATTCTGGAGCCGGTCCTTTTCTACCGCCCAAAGCAGTCTCTTGCTGACTTTCAAGAAGTTGTCCAATTGATTTTGTGACATGTTCTTTGACATCTATTATTGGCGAGAATTCTGATTTCTTGTTGATTATCAAATCAGGGTTTTTAATTTCTTTATTGTCACGCGTTTCAGGAAGTGGTTGTTTTTCAGGCATCTTGCGCGCCATGCCGGCAGCCACAATCAAGCTAGCAAGCAAGAATTCACCGCCAACATAACGGTCTTTTGTGCTCTTCAGTTCGAGCACATTTTGATTGCGCTCAAGAGGGCTGCGACGTATTTCTGCTTTTCCTTCAGCAATTGAAGTCAGCAATGCGAACAGCTTTGGACTACTCAAAACGCGCTTGCCTTCAACTGCGGTGGTGTCAGTGGTGGTGCTCGTGATAATTTCAGGACGCCTGGTAAAGGCATGTCCACTCAAATTGATGACGCTTTCTTTGCCACCTTTTGCAGTTGAATGCTCAATCGGGAAAAGTGCCGGAATCAGGTCAGCGCTTCCTTTGATGCCCGTTATGCGAGAGTCGCTTATCGCAACGGGTTTGACTGTGAAAGTAATATCTTTGGGTGCAACTTGAATCACATCCGGAGATTTCCCAACATAAGTACGATCGACTGGATGCAATGCTGCAACAAGTTCAGAGCTGCCTTTGACGGTGTTTTGCAGAGGTCTAATATCTCCAAACAAAACTTCTCGTGCGGCTTGGATGCGCGTTTGATTGACCGCTTGCTCGACATTCGGACGACCAGCTTCTGCTTTTATATCTATCAATGCACGTATGCCGGCGGCGGTTTTATCTTGTTGATGTCCTTTGTCGCTTGTGGTGCCTGCTCGCTCAGTATTTGCTATATGTCCATTTAGAACAACAGAAGCTACCTTTTCTTGTGCCGCTATTTGTGCGGGAACCTTTTCCACTACTGCTTTAGTGGTTGCGATTTTTTCTGGAGATGTTGATGATGTTTCGACCGCTTTTGATGAGATTGCCAGTTTGTCGAGCGGCTTGGCATCGGCTAAAGCGTGGGTTCGCGCTTCAACTGTTTGCTTTTCAGCAGGGGCATTTCTGTTTCCAGCGACAGATTTGTCTACTAATTTTTCGACTAATTTTTCGACTATTGGATGGCGTTCTACATTTACCACTTTGTCTTGAGCTGGAAGTCTGCTGTTGATTGGCAAAGCCTCAACGACAGCAGGTTTTACCAATGGAATAGACTTCTCGACGGGAGAGCCCTTTTCAGCCTGGATAACTTTTTCGACTGGTGCAGCCTTTTCGCCTGGTGGCGCCTTTTC
>JACMKL010000604.1 GCA_014380105.1 Candidatus Melainabacteria bacterium | reverse complement strand
TCCATGTGTCCAACAGCTTGAATGTTAGCGATTTTGACTGCGCCAAAAATGTTGTCCGGAAGTGAGACGTGCGTGATGGGCAAATTGAAGACTGCGGTAATTGCGGTGCAAATTGTCACGGCGATAAGTGGTGCTGGTATAGCTGCGAATTTTCCGCGTGCGAATTTACTCCATGTATAGAGGATGAGAATTGTCAGCGCGCCGATGCCAACTGAAATCGGCCCAATGCTTGCAGGTTCGAATAGATGTGAGACCAGCTGCGGGAAATGTTGAATGTTTTCGAGACCTTCAGCTTTTGGATGAAGACCGGCGATTATGTACATTTGGCTGAGAATGAGAGTGATACCAATGCCGGACATCATTCCGTTGACCACCGCTGGTGATACCGAGCGAAAGACTTGTCCGATCGACAGAATGCCCATCACAATTTGAAGAAGACCTGCAGTCAAAACGATTACGGCTAACGCCTCGACGCCGTGCTTGCTGACAATTTCGTAAACCAAAACAGTCAGTCCGGCGGCTGGACCGCTAACTTGTAGCGGACTGCCAGTGATAAAACCGACGACGCATCCACCGATTATTCCGGTGATAAGACCTAGTTCTGCAGGAACGCCAGAGGCTAGAGCAATACCCATGCATAGAGGTAATGCCATTAAAAAGACGACTAGCGAAGCAAGAAAATCTTTCGGGAAAGTTTCTCTCGTCACGTGTGGGTTCCATTTATACATGGAGACTCTCCCATAGTGGTGGCGATACGCGCTTCAAGTCCTGCAAACTTGCGAGTGCAGATGCCGGGAAGCGTGGAGTTGAGATTTGGTTTGAATAAATCTCGGATGGATGCCTGTGCGGGGACAACCGCAAGTGCGGTTAAGGAATGAAGTCTGGCTCAGCCTTTAGATCAGATGAATTGGTCTGGGCTAGACGTTAGCCTTACCTACCAACCGTTTTGGGCGGCTGTGTTGGGTGGGCATATTTATTACTCTGTCAGTTTAACTTAGAGGAACCCATTTGGCAAGAAAATTTTCGCGCAAGTTTCGCCGATTTTTTTCCAGAAGATTTGCAGAAGATTTGCTGAAAGGTTTCTTGAAAGGTTAGTGTCAATTAGAGATGCCACCACTGGCGATGCCGGATTTGATGGCGACTCTAGCCACGGGGATTTAAGTCATGGTTAATCAGAAAAAGAAATCTGTTGCAAGAAAGCAAGTCGTGAAAGCCTCTACGGTGCTTTTGAGAAAGCCTACTTCTACGACTATAAGCATAAGGCACTCGCGCTGTGTCGGCTTTTTAGTGGTGTGCAATTTCGTTTTGTGATTACGGAAGCCGTAGTGAGTGAGGTTGTTTTTAAGATTCAAAAGGAAAAGAATTTCGCTAAATCAAGGTCTGCGGTCGGCGATTTCTTGAATGATTTGTTGAAAGAAGTCTATATCTTGCATTCGTTAAAGCTTGCGGACTTTGCACGAATTCTAGAAGTGCGAAATGCATACAGAGATCAAGATTTTGATTTCGCTGACCTATC
>JACMKL010000603.1 GCA_014380105.1 Candidatus Melainabacteria bacterium | reverse complement strand
TGCGCCTTTGTTTTTCTTATTGCCACTACTGGGACTTTTGGTAATTGCCGAAGGTGTTGTGCACTTAGGCAACTTGTTAATTCAACGCAAACGATATTCAGAGGAATGGCAAAAAATGTTGGCTGCCAATTTTGAAAACCACGTCATCATCTGCGGATTAGGAAACGTCGGAGTGCGAGTGGTACAGCACTTGCGTCAATTCGAAGAGAAAATGGTAGTCATTGAAAGAGATAAAGAAGGACGCTTCACGCACGAAGTGGCGGGCAGCGATATCCCGGTGCTGATGGGCGATGCCCGCGACTCAAAACTCCTCGAAAATGCCAGCGTCGCTAAAGCAAAAGCAATTATTTGCGTCACAGACGACGACATGGTCAATCTCGAGGCGGCTCTTACTGCTCGCGAATACAATCCGAATATAAGAGTAGTAATCAGAATGTTCGACCAAAAGCTGGCGAAGAAAGTCCAAAAGAGCCTGGGCATTCACGCTGCCTATAGTTCTTCTGCGCGTTCAGGTCGATTATTTGCTCAAGCAGCAATTAGCGAAAACATCATCGACTCATTCGAATTTGGTGGCACTACCATTAATGCTTATCAGATGACTATGGAAGCATCTAGTCCATTAGTTGGACAAACAGTTGACGACGTGCGCTCGAAGCACGAAGTTACAGTTTTGATGCTCGAATCGGCTGCCGGTGAATTAGACTGGAATCCGTCTCCTGCAAAAGTTCTTTCTGTTGGCGACAAGCTTTTGATCATGACTGATCGCGATGGTATTAATCGCTTGAATGTTTCAATGAAAAAACTTGCGCTCAACAATCCCCAGACTTAATCAAACTTTCGAATTCAAAACTCATCCAGGCCCTCGCATTTAGGGGTCAATCGCATTCACCTGACGACACAAATCACCTTACTCAGTCAGAAAAGCGTATGATGGAAGTAGATAAGGCTTAAATGCGTGCCTCGCGACTTGAGAATCGGCTGCGCAATGTAATTTTCACCTGTCTGGTTTGCTCCACACGCAGGTGAACTAATGACTGACAGCAATGGCATGTTCCAATTCGGGCGAAAGCTGCGAAGCCTGCCTGCCCATGAGCAAAAGCCGGACAATGATGACGAGACCGCATCTGAAGAACCAATCAACAAGCACACCTGGCGAAAGGCAGCTAAAAGCTTTTGGTGCGTCAAATGCGGTGCCACAGCTGAGAAGCAACCTGCCGCCGATGGCAGCGGGCAAACTCTAGCGTGTGTTTCAATCGCTAAATCTTAAGAGCGAATCTGCGTAAATTTAGAGACGCTATTTTCGGAAACTTTTATTACAACTTCAATTTTCTGACCAGGGTCACCGAGAAAAGTTTTAACTTTGTCATAAGTTGACACCAGGTCACCGTTGATTTTCTTTGCGTTTTCCATAGTGCGGCTCAGGGGAGTTTCACCCATAGCACTGAGTGATACGGAAAGATCTAGTTTGGCGTCGTCAGAATCGCCTTTCCGTTGCGGAACCTCACCGACTACTTTGCCTTCGCCTTTTGATACCGAAGACACCATATTTTTTTCCAGGGCTGGTGACGCTTCGCCCACACTGAAGCCATCAAAGCCGCAGGCTCCATGCTTTTCGTTGGATCCTTTATATTCGACCTTACTACCTGAATTATTTAAAGATTCTCGTAGTTCGTCCAGCACCGAAAAATCCTTTACGTTCTTTTCGCCACCAATCATCTTCGATATTTCTGCTCCGGAATGTGATTCAAAGCTCATTTAGTAACCTCAATATTTTGGAGAATCCGTTTTCGCGTTGCACAAGGCGCAAGCGGTCTTGATAAAAATCACTTTACGCATCAGCTATGACATTCGTATGACCAAAGACAGGACTTGTGCGCGGACAGCGACAAGAAGTAACCTTGCTTAGAAAAAGACTTCGGACAGGAGGCTTTTATCAAACCGCAGGCGACTATTGCCTTCAACGATAATTCTGTTTGCAACAATGGCGCCAGTAAATTCTTTCCCTGAGCTAATTTGTACAGTAGCGTCAGGAGCGTAAATTACAGCGCATGTGTCTTCGTCTACTACGATTGTCTTTGTACCTCTGTACCAGATCTGTAAATTGGTGGCACGAGCAAAGTGATTCGTTCTTAGGTTAAGGATGTAATTAGTTGCATCCGGTGGGGTATCTTCGAGAAATATCCTGACGCGGCCCGTATTTTTTAAATTGAATTTTTGAGCAATCAGCTGTGCATCTGCGACATAATCTCCAGCATCAATATTCGGGAACACATTTTTAGAAGAGTCCAGAGTTTTGGTTGCAGCAGGAATTGCAAGAGCTGAGCATGGAGATTTCAGGTTTTCGGGCAGTGGAAGAATATTTGAATATCCTTCCCTCGAGCGCTTTCCGTAGATTTTCCCATCTTGAGAAAACGGTCCCTCGATCAACATATTTCCTACACAACAAATCTCTGCAACTCCCAACTTTTCATAACGCTCGCTATCGGTCGATTTTTGGATCTCAGGATTGAACTTAGATGAGTCTTTGGAGCGTATGTCCGTCCCTCCACCAATGCGTAATTCTTGA
>JACMKL010000602.1 GCA_014380105.1 Candidatus Melainabacteria bacterium | reverse complement strand
CGCTTCTTCCTCATCCAACTCACCAGCTTCAAGCAGCTCAGTCAGTGCTTCTATCGTAAATTCAGCATCTGGCGTTTCGGTGATTGCCTTAATTGAATCGTGGCCTGATGTATCTGCAACTGCCGATGGTGTATGTACCTCTGGAGGTGGGGGAGCAATGCCTTCGAGGCTGTGTAAGAAAAGTTCGGGAACGATCGGTTTTTGCAAGACGAGTGAAACTTTGAGGATGTTTCGCAGCCAGTTGAATGTCTTTTGATCGCACCAATTGCCGGTCACCATCACAATCGGCAGAGTGGCATCATTCTCTCTGACCTTGGTAATCCATGACATACCATCGGTTTCGGGCAGGCGATAATCGACGATTGCCAGACCCGGTCTCTTTGCTTCCAGGAATGCACTTGCCTCTTTAGCACTGCGCGCTAACATCACTTCGTAACCTTTACTTCTCAGCAAAGCGCCAACGAGGTCGCGAAAATTCTTGTCATCATCCAAAACGAGGATGTAATTAGCGTTTTCAGAGGACATCAAAAAGCTCCAAAGTCATTGCCCACGGTCGCAAAGTTATCTAGTCAAAGTCATATGATGGTGAGAGGTTCCTATTCTAGTTTATATAGACTTTAGAAGCGTCCGAAATTTACATTCCGCCGGTTTTCAAGTCGCGCTGGAAATCTGTGTCTGATATTTGTTCAAGATAGTTTGATTTTGTTGAATAGACAATTGGCGCAATGGTAGAGGTCGTTAAACTTTTTCGAACGTGCTCGGCTTCTTCAAGCCTCTCTGCCAGTTCTTCTGGCGGGTTACTGAGCAGCTGTTCGTATTGCTTTACTTTATGATTTCGTTCGCGAATTTTTTTGTTTTTTTCTGCAATCAAGATTAGCCTCAGTAGCGGGATGACCAGAAAAAATAGTCCATAAAAACAGAAAAATACAAACAAACTGCTTGTTGAATTCATGTGATTTGGTCTCACTAGAAGCATGCATGCGGTGATGCTCATCATAAAATTGAGTGCTGCCAATCCGGCAACCGGTTTTAGTTCGTCCTTCTTGAGCCTGGAGAAGGTCCAGTGCTTGAATTCGATGTATGAAGGAAGCAACGCGTATGATGTTACTTCACTGCGTTTTTGCATTTCCGGAAAAACATAAATGATGTTGCCGCTACTCGAAACTTCTGGCATGCCATTGAATTTTGCAAGCACCGGAAACAATATCTGTTCGTCATCCGGATCTTGTCCAGTGTATGGTGCAAGATGCTCTGGAACGACTACGCCTTCATTCAGTCTGATTACCTGAGCAAGTAGCTTCCATTTATTTTCTTCGTATTCTCGATTCGGATCTCCCTCACCGAAAAGAAACGAATAGCAATTGAGTAAAAAACCTTGCCTACCACCACTAGTGGTGCCATGTTTTTGATACTGTTTGCCAAGATGGACTAGATCGCTAAATGCCAATCGTTTCACCAGACCAAAGAAATCTCGCCACATTCCAGCTACTGATTCTGTGGAGCTAGCCACACCGGCAAGCAAGGTCTGCACGATTAGTGCTATGCCAAAAAAGCAAATTAGTGAAAAGAGAAGTGTGATACCGAATGAGAGGCGAAAGACGAAAAATGCAATGTCTAAAACTTTCTGGGTGCTGGCGCTGATCGCCCGACTGATGCCGCTTGCATAATAAACATACTTGAGATAATCAGAGAAGCAATAGTAAATCTCGCCATCGTCGGCGACTTCAAGATTGGCTTTAGCGTCCGCAGCAATCTGATTTAGCGCGCTAGAAACTTCTGCGAAAGGCAATCCGGTCTTTGCCACCACATCTGCTACCGTGACCCGATTTCCCAGGTCATCAATGGCACCAATAATTTCTGAGCGACTGGTCATTGAATGCTCAATTGGAGGTCTGCATCCGCTATGAATCAGATTAGTCTCGAGACCATGAAGTTCCCGCCGACCTAAACATGTATCCATTCAAGTTTAATCTGCCACAAAACGTTCATGCTGAAGCTTTCAAATCAGCCACCGATTGGGGACGGCAAGTAAGTATTGGCACCGGTTCCAGCCATAAATTTCATAAACAGTGAGTGCTTACCGCCTCCTGAAAGCGGCTCGACCCAGAATGGCGCCGCATACATATGGTCTGTGTGCCCGGTGCCAGGGTCTTTGCGGAGCACTTCCACAAAGTAGGCGCCCTTATTGCCCAATTGGTGACGCACTTTTGCGAAACTAAATTCATTCCCTGACCCAGCCAGTTGCTGACCGGTCATTTTTTCCTCTTGCATGACTGCTGCAAACGTTCTGTCACCGGTCTTTTTGTCGCCCCAGAGGCGGAAAGTGTATTCAGCAGCGTCGTCCACAATGCCGCCTATGCGTGTGCTGAGCTTGAGGTCGGGAGTGACTGCCTGGTCGAGAATGCTGCCCATCTGAAAGCGGTCGTTTGCTACGACTGTGCCATTCAGGCGCTCCATGTTTGTAGTTGCGATGGTCCGTCTTTCGCGAAGGCCTTCCAAGACACTATTTTTGTCCAGCCTGTTAACGAGAATGCCTGTCTCGGCTGGATTGCCGAGCGGATTTCCAAAGTGAGCGTCGCGCCCTACCGTGGGTGAGACGTGGAAACCATCGTTGATGTAGCCCTTAAAGCTCGTGAAATCAATGTCTTTTGCACCCACTTCCACGACTTCGTTGGGGTTTAGAGCCTGACCCTTAATCACTTCGATTTGTCTAAAGTATTTGTCGGTAGAGGCGCGCCATTCTTCTTTTGTTTTATAAGAATAGCGACCATAATCTGCGCCTCGTGTGCCCGCCGGTAAGCTTTTCGAGTGGTCTTGCGACCAGCGCGGATGCGCCATGATAAAGACAGGATCTTTACCGGCAGTGTCTTTCAGGCCATTGGATTCGATATGGGAAATCAAACCTTTCATATCGCCATCGTTGTATTTGACGACTTGCGGTGGCACAGTCTCAGGTATCGGCTTCAATCCGAAGAGTCTTCGGACTGGCTCCTGGAGAGTTTCGAGTGTAGTTTTTTTGTGGCGTACAGCTTCGAAAAATTGCGGCATCTCTAACATCAAGAAGTGATTCTTGCCGCCCTGGTGCGGATTACCGACTTTTCCGATGGTGCCCATCTCGGAGCCAATTAAGGCAACGAATTTGCCTGGCTCAGTTTGCTGAGCGGCTTCAGCAAATTGCTGCGAATACCATTTTGGCGTCTCGGCGATAACCGGAACATCCTGATCCGGAATGCGCTTATCACCCGGTTTTACACCGTCACGCGCGGCCAGGTGATTATGATCGGTGAAGACAATTACTTCCTGCCCGCCTGCCTTCGCCTTCTCTGAAATGCTGGTCACCGTGCCCATGCCGTCTGATTGCTTGGTATGCACATGAACTGTTGCCTGCACGAGTTTGAAATCGCCCTCAGGCAAAGCGGTACGGCGAATTGGCAAATCTCGCGCCTTGGCCTGATCGATGCGTTGCATCAGTGTAGAAAGCGGGCGTTTGTGCCATGGCATGTGTTCCGGCAAAATCGTCCTGGTGTCTATTTGCCCGAGCGTTAACACGCCAGTTTTTT
>JACMKL010000601.1 GCA_014380105.1 Candidatus Melainabacteria bacterium | reverse complement strand
TCAAGAATTGAAAGAGGCAATTTCAAATCCCGAACTCACTCAACCAGCAACTGCAGCCAGTGCGCGTTTTGATGTAGAACTGGAACTGGGAGATGTGCTATTCACTCTCGTAAATGTCGCAAGGTGGCATGCGCTCAACCCGGAAGAATCGCTCATACACGCGATGGATAAATTCCGCCAACGCTTCGAAGTGATGGAAGAATTGAAGACCAAGCCGCTCAAAGAATATTCCAAAGATGAGTACGAAGCACTCTGGAATGAAGCGAAAGATGCGCTAAAAGTGAAAGCTAGTCTGAGTACTTAGATCTGTTGTGATGCTCTGCCAGCCAGTTGCTCACGCTCTTTTTTGCGTTCTGCTTCTTTGACCGGATCGTATTTCGAGAGTTTGAGCGGAATATTGTTATCGAGACCAAGGTCAATATATTCGAGCTTCGTCTTCATCGGATCGATTGCACTGATTACAGAAGTCAATCTACCGAGACGGCGTGTCAGAGACGAATCAGCAGTGCCAAGTTTGAGGTGTACTTCGACATTCTCAACGATAATTTCGTGCGGGTTAGTGAAATCAATCGACTCAACCGGCATCTTGGTTTGCTGCGATATGTAATTAGACCAGCTTGCCCACTGAGTGACATCCGAGCCTTTCATTTTTAGAGCGGTTGGACCATAAATTTGCAATGGCGGACGCATAATTCCAGGAAAATCTTTCAGCGGAATGACGCGACCGGACTGAGAAATGACAGCCTCAGGAGCCTTTCCTTTCTCCGGCACATAAGTTGCCCAGGGAAATTCTTCCAGTACTTCTACAAGTATATGAGGATGAGGAAACGCATAACGTCTGACGAAGGCATGTTTGACAGCGGGTAATTCGGCGACACTCGCTTCCAGAAGACGTGGGTCGACTGCAAAAAGTGGTTTACCTACAGAACTAGCCACTTTCTTAGCAATTTGATCACGGCTGGTGACCAGATTTCCTCTCACTGTCAAATCAGTATCAGTGCTCGAAATCGACCAGGGCAAACGCACCATCGCGTTGCTGCCAATCACAAGTAGAACCAAAAGCATCATATAGCGCAAGAACTGTCTACGCAGACGAGCTGTACGAGCCAGATGTCTCTGATCGCGACGAGACTTGATCCATTCACGGCGTCTTTCAACATGCATAATCATGAGGCGATCGCCTCCATCGAGATGGCTTGAGACAACGTTGATGCCAGAATTGCACCTTCAAAAACTACAGCAGCAGGACCGCTCATAAGCACATGATTAGTGGCTTCGGACCATTCAACAGAAAGGGCACCACCAGGTAGGATAACTGATGCTTTTCTGGAAGTACGACCTTCTAAAACACCAGCAACCAGAACGGCTGCGGCACCACTAGCGCAGGCCAAGGTGGGACCGCATCCGCGCTCAAAGACAAGCACTTCAATCTGGTCTTTGGCAGAGACGCGAGCGAATTCAACATTCACGCCTTCAGGAAACAAACTATTTTTTTGGATTTCTATCGATTGCTCGATCAACGCTTGATCGAATTTCATCGATTCAATCGAAACTTTAGCGCTGTCGGCATCAAAAATTACAGCGTGCGGATTGCCCATGCTGACGCAAGTCGCATTGTAAGTTTGAGAATTGGTTTGAATTTCGCGGGCAATAAAATTCTCGGTTTGATCCGACGTTAAAGGAATCAGTGATGGTTGAAGTATGGGCTGACCCAAATCCACTGTAATACCCGAAGCAGTCTCAACAAAAATTTCTACCGGCCCCACCTTAGTTGACACTAAAAGTCGTGATGATGCAACCAGCTTTCGTTCAACTGCCCAGAGCGCAAGGCATCTCAGACCGTTCCCACACATAGCGGATGACGATCCGTCGCTGTTAATGTAAATCCATCCGATATCACATGCGCCACCATTTACATAGTTTGCGCCCAGCACTTTCAATATATCGGTCTCAGCAACATTATTTTTTGCGGTTTCAACAGATTTTTTGGAAAGTTCGTTGCCAAGTGAAAAACCTATAATCAACCCGTCGGCGCCAATGCCAAAGTTTCGGTCACAAAATATCTTTGCCATCCCTGGCAAAGGATTTCGCCCAGACTTGATGGCATCTATGAAAGGAGCATGGTCGGTCAGGTCGGTGAGCGCAATCATCACAAAGTCGTTGCCCAACCCGTGCATCTTCACGAAAGGCAAGGCTGCGTCAGGGATATTTTTAGTATCTGTTGTTGGTGAAGTTGGAAGTTTCAACATTGCGCTTACAGGAGTCCATTGCCCGCCATCTGGTGGCGAACCAACCGGTATTATAGCGTTCGCGGCTTGACATGTATCATTTCTGCAAAGAGTCTCATCACGAATTTCGCTTTAGTTAGGCAAAAAGCCAGATATACTCACCGTCTAGACAGATACGGAAAATTCACATGCGCGCATATCTATCAGTAGACCTAGAAGGTATCAATGGCATAGTCCACTCCAGTCAAACGCAGCCCGGCGAGCCTGGGTACGAGCGTTCGATCGGATTAATGCACGAAGAGACAAATGCAGTCATAAGAGGATTAGTGAATGCTGGGGTTGATGAGATTCTTGTAAACGATTCTCATTGGGACATGCGCAACCTTCGCATCGAACAAATGCATCCGAAAGCTCATTTAACTTCTGGTTGGCAAAAACCATTCTCGATGGTCTCAGGCATACAAAAAGATGAACGCCCCGATTTTGCAATTTTCATTGGCTATCATGCGCGCAATGGCTGTGCTACCGGGGTTTTGTCACACACTTATAGAGCGCAAGTTTTTCGAGACGTCAAAATCAATGACGTATTAGTTGGCGAAACCGGCCTCAATGCCTATTTGGCAGGGCACTTTGGTGTGCCGATTGCGCTTATAACTGGAGACGATGCCCTTGAGAAAGAATGCGCTGACTTGATGGGCAAGGTCAATAATGTCGTGGTGAAACGCGCTATTTCGCGCTATTCAGCCTGTTTCAGGCCACAGCAAGAGGTTATTGCTGAGCTTGAAGAGGCAGCTGGGAGGGCTGCAAAAGCCAAAGACAGTTGGAATTTGTTGAAACCGCCTGCACCAGCGAAAATAACCATTTCGATGGCCGACACTTCAATGGCTGATGCCTGCGAACTTATACCGGACGTGAAACGCGTAAACGATCGCGATGTCGAATTTGTTCACAACGACTACAGTGTCACATTCCGCATGATGTTGGCTCTGGGAGCGCTTGGAGCAAGTCGCAAAGATCCCTATTTTAGCTAAGCGATTTACCCACCTGTTGCACTTTTATTTGCGCTTGAGTCATTACATTTGCGGCGATTTCAAACGAACGCAGCCTGTCCTTATGGTCGTATAGATCTGACACGAAAATGAATTCATCTGCCTGAGTGACATCTTTTAATCGTTCAAGGCGCTCTCTAACAGTCTCAGCACCGCCAATAGTGGCAACAGCCATCCGACTTTCAACAGCCGCTTTTTCTTGCACTGACCAAAGTTGATCCATGTTTTTTACCGGCGGTTTAAGCTGCATGCTTTCACCTCTAATTAAACTAAGCCCGCGCTGAAGTGGCGTCGTGGCAAGGAATTTCGCATGATCATCAGTATCGGCCGCGACCAGAGGTACGCCCACAATGGCGTATGGTTTTCTAAGAGTGGCTGATGGTCTAAAGCGAGTGCGATAAAGTTCAAGCGAACGCAACAATTCTTCTGGTGCAAAATGACTCGCAAATGCAAAAGGTAATCCCTCTTCGGCAGCCAATTTTGCACTGAAATCGCTTGAGCCAAGCAACCAGATCGGTACGTTTAAACCACTGCCCGGATAAGCTTTTACTCTCTGTCCTGGTGTTGCTGGACCTAAATAACGCTGAAGCTCCGCCAACAATTCCGGGAATTCAATGCCGCGATTATCGAGTCCACCGCGTAATGCATATGATGTGGCTCTGTCTGTGCCTGGTGCACGTCCTAACCCAAGGTCAATGCGTCCTGGATAGAGTGATTCGAGTGTGCCGAATTGTTCGGCAATCACTAGAGGTGCGTGATTTGGTAGCATAATTCCGCCGGAGCCGACTCGAATTGTCGACGTACCTCCGGCTATGTAGCCAATTAACACAGATGTGGCGGCGCTCGCGATGCCGGACATATTGTGATGTTCGGCGAGCCAGAAGCGCTTGTAACCCCATTTCTCGACGTGCTGTGCCAAATCCAGGCTGCTGCGAAGAGCATCTGCTGGAGTTTTGCCAGCCCGCACCGGAGCGAGGTCTAGAACAGAGAATGCCGTGTTGGATAGATTTGCCATATTTGTTTGTTTGCCATCGATTGAACCACTCAATCTATAATAGACCGGTCGGTCTAATCTGTCAAATGCGAACCATATAGAAAGAAGTGATTTCGCAACTAACCACCTTCAAAATTAGCGACCTCATCAATTCACTTTCAAACAGGCTGGAGCGCGCCCGATATCTCCTTTGGGTTTTATTAAATATCGTTAATATCGACATTCACCCGCTGTTCGGAGCCTTTTCGCGGGTATTTATCAATTGACAGGGTTTTTGTCAGTCAATCGGTCCGGACTTCTTGAGTCTGGCGCTGATTCTGCGCGTCTGATTACGAGACGCTTTAAGAAAACTCTTTCACTCAATCCCTGACTACACTGGGCTTTTGTCAATGTTTCAATCATACGAACAACTATCTTTCCATCAGCAAGTCATTGTTCTCAACCAGTCATATCCTTGCCCACGATGCAATAACGGCATCTTAGAGCCATACGGATTGACCGAAACACTCTCTTGCAACTGTTGCGATCGCAACTTCGTGCCCCTCCGTGGCGGACGAAAGCTCTATCCGGCAAGACGGATGGGAATGAAAATAGCGCCAACATTCTGGTGGGATGGTCTGCGCTGGCACTGGGCTGGCACAACAGCAACAACCAGACAAATAGTATCGATTGTGACACTCTTTATGGCACCGCTGGCAGTTCTCTACGGCGCACTGTATCTTAATCTCTGGTCAGCAAGACCGGAGTGGCTAAGTCCTCTGCTTTTGACGGCTATCATAGGTCTGTTCACGACCCAGCTCCTGTATTTCACATGCTGGGATTTTGATTTCCTGGCGAAACGCAAATCCTGACCGACAAACCAACTAGTCAAGAAGATTCAGCCATCGAGCGTTCAGAAAAATCTGAGCGCTCGAAAGAGCATGTATCCGTTCTCTTAAAAGAATCTCTCGATGCACTCAATATTCGTCCCGGTCTCACTTATGTAGATGTAACAGTGGGAGCGGGTGGACACTTTGGTGAAATCTGGAAACGGATGGAAGGCAAAGGCAGATTGATCGGCATCGACAAAGACAATATCTCACTTGCCAAGGTGAAAGCTAATTACCCTGACGAAGTAGCCTTTTGTCATGGTGACTATTCAGATATCAAAGAACATCTTTCCGATATCGGCATTGCCACTATTGATGGTGGCATCCTTGCCGACCTTGGCGTATCAAGCATGCAGCTTGACAATCCAGAGCGTGGATTCAGTTTCATGCGCGATGGCCCACTGGATATGCGCATGGACACTACACAGACACTCAGTGCGTCAACCATTGTCAACGAATTTGAAGAAAACGAGTTGGCTAACATTATTTACACCTATGGTGAAGAACGTCTTAGCCGGAAAATCGCTAGACGTATCATAAATAGGCGTCCGATACATACAACAGGCGAGTTATCGGATATTGTTGCTGGATGTATATATACCGCCCGTGGTACCAAAGGTGGCAGCCAAAATCGCTCCACGAAAGGCAAAGGCGGCGCTCGAAAGAGGCTTGACGACTCGCATCCAGCCACTCGAACATTCCAAGCATTAAGAATTGCAGTTAATAGCGAATTAGCAAGTCTGGAAAAATTTTTACATGCCTCGGTCGAGATCCTCGTTCCGGGTGCCAGGCTGGTCGTTATCAGCTTTCACAGCTTGGAAGATCGTATCGTTAAGCAAATTCTCAGACAATACGCCAAGGGCTGCGTATGCCCGCCCAGGCAGCCAGTTTGCACGTGTGGATTGCTACCTGAATTACTGATAATCACATCCAAACCTGTTACTGCAACCGATGAAGAAGTGCTTGCCAACATACGTAGTCGTAGTGCTAAACTACGAGTCGGAGAGAAGAGATAAATCCCTTCATTCATTATTAAGTCGAAAGACTTCACGGGAGAACCAGATGCCGAGCACCGCCACACGCCTCGCTTATGCTGAACCAAGCACTATGGGAGAGACACCTGCGGATGCGCACAAGCAGATAATTTATTCTGCACCACCTTCCCGACCACATTTGGTACCAACTGCGGTTCCTGTTCGTGATAGCAGAAAGTCTCCACTGGTGGTGCGTGTCAATCAAATTCTTCGCACATCATTGATCGCTTGCTGCGGACTGGCGATTCTCGGATACGGATTGGACGTCGCCCGCACCAATGATGTAACTCGTTTACAAGAACAGGCCAGACGTTTATCAGAGCAAAATTCTGAATTGTCTGCCCAGTTACTGAGAGCAATCTCGTTTGAAGGCATCCAAGATAGCGTTGTTGGAAGATGCGGGCTCAGAGTGCCAGAGCACGTTCTAATCGTCAAAGAAATGACGCCACCAAAGATGACATCATTCAAACCGAATAAGCACAGTCTTCCGATTATTTCGGGTTACTGATCTCCTCTCAGTTAGAGGTCGCTCCCGTTGCCTACTATGTCTCAAGATCCAGGGACTAGAACTCGTTCGAGACGTCACGATAGACGTCCACGCTCGCCTCTATGGCGCCTGAGAGCTTGGCAGATTATTCTTCTGTCCGGTTTCTTGATGATTATTGGCCGACTTTATTGGCTTCAAATAGTTCAGGGTCCTGAGCTAAAAGGCAAAGCCCATATTCAACGTCAGCAGCATAATTTGCTGGTCCATCGTGGTGCCATTACAGATAGACATGGTCTGCCTCTGGCGATTGATACCACTCGCTACGATATTTATATTCACCCAAAACTTCTGAAAGCCGGCATTCCAGAAGCTTCAGAAATTTTGGGCAGAATAACCAAGCAAGGCTCCGAGAAGGTCTACAAACTTCTCACCGCCGGTTATCCAGTCGTCACACTCTCGCGTCACATGGAAAGAGAGTCTGTTGATGAAATTCAGGCTCTAAATTGGCCTGGTGTGGACATTGTGCCAAGACCATTTCGACACTATCCAGAAGGACAGTTAGCCGCTCACTTGCTCGGTTATGTCAACATGGATACTCAAGGTCAAGGCGGCATCGAGCAGAGGGAAGAAACTCTTCTAAAGGATACTGGTGCCATGTCGACACCACAGCTCGATGGGCATGGTCGCAGCATCCTGGTCAAAGAGCCAAATCAAGATTGGGGAATTTCTCCTCCACTTGGTCGACACATCGAGCTCACGATCGACAACTACCTGCAACACCTAGCTGAAAAAGAACTTTATGCAATGTGCAAGCACTCCTCAGCATTAAAAGGAGCAGCTATTTACTGCGATCCCTCTAATGGCGAAATTCTTGCCTGGGCAAATTACCCATCATACGATCCTAATAAGTACTCAAAATACGCTTTGGAAACAACAAAAAATTGGTCGATGGTAGACGTCTATCAGCCCGGCTCCACCTTCAAAGTATTGACTGTTGCTTCTGGTTTGGAAAGCGGCACCATAAAACCAACAAGTACCTTCTACGATAACGGCTCGATGACAATCGGCAACCGCACCATCCGCAACCACGACGGCGGACACGGCACGCTCGACTTACTTCATCTCTTTATTCACTCCAGTAACATTGCGTCGGCACAAGTCGCTATGTCCATGTCACCGAAAGTGTTTCACGAGATGCTCACCAAATTTGGTGTCGGTCAACCAACCGGCATCGACCTACCCGGTGAATCGCACGGACTTCTTCTCAATCACAAATTCTGGAAACCACTTGACCAAGCAACAACTGGTTTCGGACAAGGTGCAATCGCTCTCACGCCACTACAGTTGGTATCAGCAGTCGGTTGTGTCGCAAACAACGGGACATGGGTGCAACCCCACTTGATTCGCCGTATTTATGACCCTCGCACCGGTGTTACTGAAAAATGGACCGAGCCCAAAAAGCGCGAAGTAATTGGACCGGGCGTCTCAAAACTAATTTCAAAATTGCTCGCTGACAACATTGCGATGGGCACACAGATTGCCGGAAAAGTACCAGGCTATAGAGTGGCAGGAAAAACCGGAACAGCTCAGAAAGTGACGGCCAACGGCAGAGGCTACATGGCTGGTCAAACAATTGCTTCATTCGTTGGCTACCTGCCTGCAGAGAGTCCACAGCTCGTGGGTCTTGTTGTTATCGACAGTCCACAGACCGATGGAAGATGGGGCAATACTGTTGCCGGACCTGTCTTTAATGCTATTTCTATGGAAGCAGCTCGCTATCTAGGAATTGCACCGACAGCACCTGAAGGCGAGAAAACTGCAACAGAAAAGCTGAATCAATCACAAGATCCACTAAAGGCTTTCAATAAGAAAACTACCAACGGACAAGAAGCTCCTTCGGTCAAGTACGCCAGAGAAATCGGTCCACGTGAATCTTCTGACAAGCGCAACTAAGACCATGGCGCTAAGATTGAAATGAAAGAGGACGAGCCAATCGAGTCGGCCGGCATCGAGGTTTCCGAAGAAGAAACAATCCTCGAAGCTGAGGCCGAGATTAATCGCGAACTTGCGGTCTCTTCCAACGTTTCTATGCCTCCGCAAGTCTTTTCGGAGGAAACATTGCCTTTGGAGAGCGACAAACCCGCTCAGCCTGAAGAGAAGAAGCAGTCGCTCGGAAAAACATTCGGGCTGGTCGCATTTCTGACCATTCTTTCCAAAGTTGCTGGACTGATTCGAGATATTGTCATCCTTCAAGCTTTTGGAACCAACTGGCTCTCGGACGCTTATAACTTTGCCTATCAGATGACTGGCAACATACTAATTCTGTTTGGTGGATTGGGCGGTCCTTTCCACTCTTCTACCGTGGCAGTTTTAAATCCACGCAAAAACGATCCGGACAGCGGACGATTGATGACACAGTTGTTCGTCATCACAGTCTCGTTTTTAGCTTTTGCCAGCTTGATTGCGTATGTCTTCTCTCCACAATTAATTGCATTTCTCTTCCCTGCAGGCAATGTAACGGTTGAAGCGAGAACAGCACTCTGGGCTGAAGTCACAAAGCAATTCAATATAATGTTGCCGCTGATTACCATTTCTGGAATCGTTGGACTGTCCTACGGAATTCTAAATGTCTACAACAAGATCTTGTGGCCATCGCTATCTCCTGCCATCGCCAGCCTTGCAATCATCATTGCGGTCTTTTTCTTCAGCGACCAATACGGAATTATTTGCCTGGCATTTGCCACCTTAATTGGTGCTATTGGTCAAGCCGTGGTTCAAATCCCTGGAATGATAAAGACTCCACTGAAGTGGGGTTTGAATTCCAAGCCTCATCCTGGATTGAAAGAATTTTTGCTTATGCTTGGACCGGCTGCTTTTAGTACTTCAATCGGACAGCTCAACACGTTTATAGATAGTAACTTCACATCGCAATTGCAAGAAGGCGGATGGACAGCCATTGTCAACGCCAATCGACTTATTCAACTACCGCTTGGAGTTTTGCTAACAGCAATGCTTGTTCCGATTTTGCCTCGATTTACGGAACACGTTACCAACGATAGAATTGACGATTTAAAATTAGAATTCTCACGCGCACTGCGCATTCTCTGGTTTTTAGGATTACCGATGATGGCAATGTTCATCGCTATTCCAGGCCCAATCGTCAGCTTGCTTTTCGAACGAGGGAAATTCACAGCTCACTCAACAGAATTACTCAGCCTTGTCCTAATTTTCCTTGCGCCGTCAATTTTCTTCTACTTAGCCCGCGATCTGATCACCCGCATCTTTTACGCGCATCAAGATTCAAAAACTCCGTTTTTAGTAGCTCTAGTTGTGATGGGCGTCCACTATTGTCTAGATTGGCTAATGGTTGTCCATTTCAAAATGGGAATCGAAGGCATTGCGCTCGCCTCTACTTTCGTGACTATCTTCAACCTCACCTGTCTGAGCTTTTTTGCACGTAGAAAAATTGGACGCTTTGGCATTACTCGTCTGATTGCTCCGACAGCAATCATGCTGACCGCTTCTGCCGCTTGTGGAGGGGCATCCTGGTACATTCACAAACTACTTTGGACCACACTTCATTCAGAGTCAGTGGCACAAACACTGGTAGCACTTCCCCTCAGTCCCAGCATATTGAGCATTTTCACCAAGGCACTGTGCCTTGGCGTAGCCGCTGGCATTGGATTAATGATTTACCTGATTATTTGCATTGTCTTTAAACTTGAAGAACCATCTGCGGTTGCATCAAGATTTTTCAAAAAACGAAAATCGCCTTCAACTTAGCTCGGAAAGCGCAAAAACTTTGTCGGGAGGCGCTTGAAGAATCGCATTCTTAGTGCTGAGAGCCAAAGGTTTAAACCGTTGGGCAATTTCTTTCTTTATTGTGGCTTTTGAAAAAAGCAGGACTGCAAAAATTTGTCCCGCAGACAAGATGCCTCCAAAGCCAAGCACCGATTTAACACCATATGGTTTTACAAAATCTTCTTGTTGATAAATATATGGGGAGTCAACAGCGTTAGGAACGAAGAAAACATTGAAGGTAGCCTGATCTTGATCCATAACGATCTCGTCGATCCCAACAGAAGTCGGAGTGTCTTGTCCGGGAAAATTCAAAACTACATCGGATACAGAATTTGATTCGATGCCAAATTGTTTGAGCAATAAAGCAATCATTG
>JACMKL010000600.1 GCA_014380105.1 Candidatus Melainabacteria bacterium | reverse complement strand
TCTGGAAGCGAGGTTCCGATTAGGTGAATCTTGGTGACGAAGTTAAGGCCCACTGCCACTTCGTCGCCAATTCACTATCTCTCTTCATTTTTGTCTTTTCTACGAAAAGCCATAGTAGAAAGGCTGCTTTGGGATTGCTACCTAGGTGTTACTTGCCACGCTCTTTGCCTAAGTGTGGTTGTATATCTGTCACGTTATCTTGCCGAAAGGAGAGTTCGGTTTTAGTCTCTTGTTGCGACCGTTCGGATCCTCTTCCCTCAGAGCGTAACTATAAGTACCAATCTGAATATGAGGCTAAATGAGTCAAATTGACTTTCTGAATCGCTGCTAAGTCGATCGCGCTGTTATTGCTGCTAACGCGATGCGCTAATCATTATGAATGCTGAATTTACGATTGTCATAAGCAAACCTATTATAAAAATAGCATCGTCTTCAAATATCAAATTACTTTTCTCCATTGGAAATATATTCTTGTGGTAAGGCTAACTTGAAGACCTGCACTGCGGGTGGTGCTAATGTCTTCAACCTAAACTTAGCAAACCAAACAACTGGATGCACGATAACAATGATAAAGGGGTACGTAACGGGTGCTTTACAATGCTGTGGACATCCTGCTTGTAGGCAATTAGCCTCCACCATTTATGGTCAAGATTTTCGACGAACACCAATCTATGTTCGCTCCTTCGATTCTCGCGCTAGCGAGCCCAGTTGGCTCTTCTAATTTTCAATAGTTCGCATGGCTCGCGTTAGCTCTGCGCTGCGGACGTTAACGGGCGATTGGTCTTGTTAAGTCCTGGGATATAAAAGACGAAGTGGAAAGCAACCTTTCCACTTCGTCTTCATGCAACTAATTTGCGACACGCCCTATTTCTTTTGCAAAACTTTCTTAGGTAGATGAAATTCCTGAGTTTTCTCTTCCATCTGTCCTGTTTGCGGATTGACGTTGAAAATCTTGTTTCTTCCGTCAGGGGCTGTGACAATGAATCGAGGCTCCACCTTTGTGTCTGGGTAAGAAGTCAACGCATAGGTGAAACCGTTCGGAGTAGTCCTTGTTCTTGTGTTGGCCCCACCTGGGAATTCGTGCTCTACGTCACCATTAGGAAAATACCTAACTGTTTGCTTGACTGGATATAGAGTCTCGACGGTGGTTACATGATCCGCACTTTGACTGATTTTGGCAATTACGACCTTGTCATTGTGACCGTTAGACTTGCGTCCGCTGCCATTTTCAATTCTGAGATATTGATAGTCTGCACCGGGATCTTTTCCACCGAGCTTGGCAATCAGAGATTGGCGATCGCCTGCGCCTTCCTCAGCTCTAGAATAGCTGACTCCGTCGGCTGTATGGAAATTGCTTACTCTTCCAGCTTCGTCTCTTGCAATTTCAGCCTTTTGCCCATTTGAATATTCGATCACATTGCTAGTTTTACCAATGGGCTGATGTGCTTTGAATGGCGGAGGTGGCATCTCTAGCCACCTGCTCGATTCACAATCAGCGAAAGGACTTTGATGTATTCTTTGCTCTCCGCGAATTTCGTCCGGATTTTCTCTTCTCAAGCGATTTTGGCGTTCACCTAAATGCTGCAGTCGGTTTTCGAACTCATCCTCATTTGGCTGAAATTCGAAAATTTCTGGATTGGATTTGGGTGAATTGAACCCTATCTTGATGTCGATATCAAATTCGGACATTGTCATTCCTCGCGTTTGCCTAAATCGATTGCTGATTGCTCAACTGTTTATTGCATAGTTCATTCTGGTACCGCTGGTGGTTCTGTTTCTAAGGTTTAGTTTTACGGGCAGTTTGATATTCGCATCAATAGACCTTGCTGATTTACTCGCGAATTTGACAGCTGCCGCAGCGTTGAGGCGTCCTTGCGGGACGATTTTTTCCAAGTTGTTGGCTAGATACTTGATACTCTCTCTCTCTCTCTCTGTTCGGAATCGAGCGGATAACACGGATTTGAAGCAAGCTCGTTGAGATCCCACCGGTCTAGTCCGTAATTGGAAAATTTGCCGCTTGTGAGCATGTCAGCTTGTGCCACTAAATCCCAGTTGTTGCGAGTAAGTTCATACCCAGCCTGAGTTGTGCTGCTTGATTCCTCAATATTTCCAGGCAGCCCGAAAATATTCTCAAGACTTCTTGAGTCATGCTTCTGGTCTCCCTTTGTGACTGCAATTTCTCCGTCAACCTGGCGTGCAGCATTCTCATTACTAGTGTTAGCAAAAGACTCGACCATGATTTACCTCTCAAAAAATTGTCAGTTAGAATTTTCGGTAGTCTTGCGGAAGACTGTCTCTTGTGGCTACATAGTCTGACCAGTTCATAATCTTGGTGACGGAATCGGCTTATGTCCGCTCCTATTGCTTATATTGGTGGCTCCGGATAGTGATACCGGTCGTGCCACCAATATAAGTGCTGACGGTTTTCGATAATCGACGCCACCGTATGCATCTATGTTCGCTGTGAATGATGACAACACTTCAACAAGCGCTTCGTAGAATTCCCACTGTTGCCTCCATATATGAACTCACACAAATCTTGGTGCCAATTTTTTCGCAATCCTTTTATGTAGATGTCGGCGACAGCGCATTTCTCATTTTTCGTATAAACCGCATGCAGTTGTTGGAATCTTGTCAAGATTCCCCGCTAATCTGAATTTGTGAGGCAGACAAAACAGCGTCCCCGATCGTAAACACCAATGAGGATATTGAGATGCCACCAGAAGTCGATCCTAAAGCTCCAAAAGCTAATCCTGTTGATGCACCTAAAGTTGATGAAGTTGCAAAACAGACTGAAGACAAACTCACCAGTGAAGGAGTGCATGCTGCCTATACTGAATTGCGCGGCACTATTGGTAAGTACCGAAGCGACCTGGATGCTTCTGATGGTAAGAAAGATGGCAATCTGAACGCAGACGCTGGAAAGTCTTTCAAGCAATTTCAGACCGATTTGAATCGCGAAATTGTTGACCGAAACTTGGCTCCGGATTTGTCTATTGCTTGGGCCAAAGAGGCAAAGACACGACTGGACTTCAACAACTCAGACTCTATTGACTCTGCGGAAGTGAGAGGTCACGTCAAGGACACAGACCAATTCACTCAATTGATGGGCAAAAGTTTCGCACAACAGTTAGATGATGGCAAAATTTCATCCTCAGACACATATAAGCCTACTTCTCTGACTGGCTTTCAGTTGGATTCCGCTCTTCAGGATCGCACTGGCGATCGCCGCCGGTCTATCGCGGAGTCTGAGAATCTGAAAGCAGAACAGACTAACGCTAAGGCAGACGAGAGCGTTCTACAGTCGATGGTGCCTAAAAGAGGCAATGCTGAGGCCGTAAAACTATTCGACGTTCTAGACGCTTCTGGAGGCAAAGATGGTGCTTTCAATAAGCAAGATGTCGAACAGGTTTTGAAGCTCTCCAGTGTTTATGGTCTTGAATCGAAACAGGAAGCTTTCTTGAAGAATCTCAATGACAATTGGGATCAGAAAGGTGGACTCAGATTGAGAGAGAAAGCTGAAAATGGCTATGCTGACGACAAGATCACAAATGATTCTATTCAGACTGCAACAGGTGAGAAGGCTCGCTTAGATAAGGCGAACGCCGCCAGTGACGACGTGCTTCTGCAAGCAGCAAGAGCCAGAGCTCAAGAAGGCTCCCGCGCAGATGTCGATTTCTTGACAAAGCATTTTGTGGGCAAAGATTCTGACGAGCAGAAATCACTTTTCGATGTTGCTGATCTAATCTCTGGCGATAATCCAAATGGTGAAGTGACGAGAGAAGAGATCAAGAAAACGATTGACAATGCCGATGTGCTTCAGCTGAGCGCCGAAGAGAAGAGTTTTCTGACCCGCGTTCATGACGGTTGGGATTCTGATAACGGTGTAGTGAGATTGCGCACAGAAGGCACCGGTAATGATGCTGTTGT
>JACMKL010000599.1 GCA_014380105.1 Candidatus Melainabacteria bacterium | reverse complement strand
TCGTTCTCTGAACGAGCAGCCCGTCCTTATGTGATTCGACTGACTGGTGGATGCGCGCTGATGACTACAGCCGACTCCATCGGAATGAAGAATCTCTCGGACGCCTTGCGCGGAAAAATCAACGGACGCAAACGCGCCCCGCGCTTTGCTGGTTTCGCCGTCTTCGGTGGTACCCGCATGCTCTCCGTCCACGATCCCAAAATCGTGGTTCCAGGCATCACGGAAATCTTCCCAGAAATGGCGAAGGATTCTCCGGGGATGGTCATGCTCGGGATGGTGCCCAACTTCCAATCCATCAGCCGCTCAAAAAAGCGGGGATTAGCCGACAAGCTGATTCTTTCGGTGGAAGAGAAGAAGGGCGTAGTGACCGTCATTCATCCTGAACTGCGCTCAGTCCTGCTTCTCCAACCAACGCCCGATCGGATCGAACCGTGGGATGACGAGTACAAAGAGTGTTTCCGGCTAGTGAAATCACTTCACGACCGCCAGTGGAAGTCTCTGCTCGTTGTCTACAACGGTGGCAATGTGACAAGGCGCGAGGTGGAGCTATGGCAGTACTGGGGTCAGCGAGAACCAGGTCGATGGAATGTCCTGTTCATCAAAGAGTCGGGACGTGTCGCCGATGAATTCGTCGACAAGCTCGAATCTGATGAGGGCTTCCGCTCAGAAAACCCCGACTTCCACTACGCGGATAACACCGCGGAGTCGATCAACGCCAAGCTCGATGAGCTCGGCGCCATGGTCGCTCCCGTGATGGAAGAACCGTTGAAGAAGACGACGAACGTAATTCCGTTGCGTCTCGTCGGTTAGTTTGGCACCGTAAATGGTGCTTCTTGTCTCTCCGCCATCGCGTCCATACACTTTGGGCGAAATGGCAACTCTCGCTGCGGGTTTTGACCTTGCCGCCGCGAAGTTAACTAAAGGTCTACCAGGAGCTATTAAACATGAAAACACAACGTGGTTGCGCATTCGACGTCGTCTCTGACGGCCAAGCTTTCAATTCGGCGATGGTAAACGCCCCCTTCATCGACGGTAACCAGGCAATCGCCGTTCGTTACGCCGGTGGCTGCAAGGGTCTGACTCCGGAGATCATCGCCGGCATGCCCGCCTACTTCACCGACGCGCACAAAGGTGTCGGCAAAATCGTCGCCTTCTCCGGCGGAACGATCAACACCGAAGACACGGTCGTCGACGGCAAGACCGTTCGCTCCACCAAGGGCTTCGCCATCACCTACGTTCCTTCGCTCCTGAAGGCTGCCTACGGCTGCTACGCCATCTCCACGACGCCTCGTACCGACCAGATGTCGCTCGATGCCGAGTTCGGTGGCGTCATCCTGACTGACTACCAGGACCGCGTCGACTTCCGCCAGGATCGCGCCGTGATCGTGCAGGTCGACCCCGCCGACATCGCCGAATCCGACTGGTCGAAGGATGTGGTGCCGTACCTGAACCTGATGCAGTCGTGGCAGAAGCAGGGCGTCAAGGTGGCAGTCGTGGCCTTCAACGGCGGCGCTGTGACCAAGGACGAAATCTACCTGGCTCTCGAGCGCGGCATTCCGGTGATTGCGGTGCGCGGCTCCGGTCGTGAAACCGACGTGTTCATCGATGCCTTCGAGAAGGGCACCGCGACCGTCAAGGATGCAGCTTCGGGCGACGACGTTCCGGTCGACGCCTCGCTGGTGAGCATCGCGTCCATCGAGGATGCAGAAACCTTCCGCGCGGCTCTGATCGCCCGCGGCATCATCGAAGACGCCTGCGGCTGCGTCGAATAAGACGCGGCGTAGTCTGACTACTCGTCATTGAGTTGGCATGTGCACCGCTCCTGGTGCACATGCCTTTTTCTGAAACATCTAACTCTTAGAAAGATTCCCATGTTCTTAATCCAGATGTTCCTGTTGGTCATCCAAGCCATCGCGAAACGCTACGGCATCATTGCCCTGGTCGCCGTTGCCTTCATCACGGGCATCACGGCAATTAGCGGCGGCTCCTGGTTGACGGCTCTCGCTATCGCCAGCGGTGTGACCTTGGTCGCAGCGCTGATTACCAGCGTCGTCGTCCTCAAGAAGCCCTGGTAGCTTTCTAACACCATCGCTCTGCGGCGAATACCCTGGAGAAGCTTGTCGAGTGTCCTTTACCGGATGCTTTGCAAGCTTTTCCTTTTAGCCCGGCAACTACTATAGTGCATAAAAGAAATGCAATTTTTAGGTAAGATAGAAAAGTGTTTTCTAAATCGGAAAGCGAACAAAATCTATTACTACAGCGCCATCGCGCACGGTATCACTAAAAATATCAAATCTGGTATCAGTGCGATACCAATTGCGCCACTAGACAGAGATCGCCTTCGGGAGCATAATGTCGTCCAGATGAAGCAAATCACATGCTTCTGTCAAGTAGAACCTTAGACATCTAGAAAGGCCCAAACAGATATGCAAAACCCCGCCCATGCGCTGGCATATGTTCCAGCAGTAGCGAGGGATACAGACCTCCAAGATAGCTTCTTCCAGGCACTACAGCAGGAAGACGAGAAGGTTGTCGAGATACTTGAAAAGCAAGATCTGACGCAACAAAACATGGCATCCGTTCTTGAAAGCCTAGATTTCGCAAATGACCGATTGGCAACCGCGATGCACCGCATCGGTTATCTTGAAGGCAAACTCGAATACCTGGAAGAACAGGCGATGATTTTGCCAATGGTTCAAAGCATTGCTCATAAGGTTCCTTTTCTTGAACAAGAAGCACTCGATTTGAGAACGCTTCTTATCGAACGAGAATTGCATCTGGCAGAGTCACAAGCAGAACTAAAAGTGGCTGAAACAAGCCTTGAAATGTTGCGCTCCAGCTACTGGTGCCAGTTCTGGGCATGGCTCACGGACACAAGAATTTAGTCAAAGCCGGGCATTGCTAGTCTGAATAGTCTCGGAAAACCCCTAAAAAGCAGGGGTTTTCTCAAGCGGTAAAAACTGTCTATCGCTCATATAGTCAGGAAAAGCGGAAATATCAGCGTTTGCGGTTTTTCATAGCGATAGTATTTTCACGGTGGACCGCCGTTTCGGACGGGCATAGTATCTATAGCAGACCCACGCAGCTGCTCTAGATATGGAAGTTCCAATGACTGAAGATGTAATTCAAATTTCCAGCGCCGATCCAGAAGTTCTTGCTGATCTTCTGCAGGTGGGTATGGTCGACAAATTCGTCGTTCAATTTAAACGAGCTGCTGACGTCTCACGACACGATTTGCCTAGTTTGATTTCACAAATAAACACTTGCCTCGAATCACAACAAACATCCAAAACACGCATGAAGCCGCGTCTCGAGTACGCTAACGCTCTCGATGTTTCTACTGAGCGCGTTGATGTTGTTACCCCATGCAACTTTGTCGGCGGCGCCTGGCCAAATCGACAAACAATCATAATCGCTTATTAGTGGCATCTTGATTCTGGTTTTTCTGGCAGCAAATTTGGTGCCTCAATCTCAATCTTTTTCGGCGATCTACTACAGCATTTAAGATTGCGGGGCGAAAAAAGAACGGAGACCGGAAGTCGCTGCGGGCGATGCTTCCGGTCAGCCGTCCGAAAAACCTGTGTTTTTCAAACCATTGCTTTTCTTACTTGGCGACCGACGTCTTGGTCTTGCGCGAACTGACTTTACATGCGGCTTTTGAGCATTGCTGGGCGTATCATTAGCACCATAGTTTCGCTCATCATGCACCACATTGCGCACCGCGGTTACGAAACTGTCGAAAAGCGCGGTAGTTTTCACAGCTCGGCCAGATCCATAGAATTTCTTGCCGACAAACATTGCATTGAGCAAGTTGTTGGGCAATTCAATCTGGACACCACGACGCTTAACCATGTTGACGAAATTGCGAACGCTCTCTCCTCTGTGACGCGGGCTGTCCGGATTAACCAGAAAACCTGCCTCAGTGAGAGATTTGAGCATACGCGCTTTCATTTCAAGATTCAGACCACCAAGCCAAATCGTCATGTCATCTTCTTCACCCATCCCGTGAATTGACACGGCAACTTCAGAACGAGACAACATATCCATCAAAATCGGCTCACGAAAGCGAGAAGACGTGACGTGCAACTCTTGAGGCTCAACAGTTACGAGTCCCTGGAAATCAAACAAATTGAAATCAGGTCCAGCAACTGCACGAGCAATTTGGGAAGTACCAGCCTCAATAAAACCACCGTGCGGAGAAGCAATAGTGGCGAAAGAACGACGGTTTTTGTGAATAACTCGAAAGTCTCGTTTCTCTTTGAGATGAGACTTGAGTGTCGGAATGTCTGGATATAGATCGCCATGCGAACCCATGTCTCTCTCCTTTCTTGAAGTTAGACGTTTCAGAAAAACCACACAAACTCGTATTCATGCCAGTTTTCTACTCTTGCCATAAGCAAAAGAAAAAACAGGCGAATGAATAAACAGAATGGGAGGAAGAAAAATTCTCAAGAATAAAGGCAAAAAATAAAGGCCCTAAGCCTAAACGTTCAAAGCCACACAAAAGAAGCTTTGAAACCACTGCTTATGCGCTTTTCACCGCAAAATCATCAGCTCAAAATAGCGCAGCTAGCGAACCGCATGACATGCACCTCTTAAGCGCATATTTAAATGCGACCGAATGCGACCAAATGCGACTTTCAGACCAAAATCTACTTTTGAGCGACAGATTTTGCTGGCATGCGAAGCATAATTCTCATCGCATCCAATTTGCTCGTGGCATCAAGGTGATTGTCTTTCAAAATACGAGAAATTGTATCTACTCGCTCCGGGCTCAGATCGCCAGCCGAAAAGGACTTGCGATCAATAAGACCCATTGCTTCCGCTAGATTTCGAGTTTCGCTATGTTTGAATGCTTTGCCGATGTCTCCATCAAAGCGACCATTAATGGTCTCGATGAAGTGAGCAGCAACAGGATTAGAACCACTCAAACCCAGTCCAGCAGCCGCTCCAAGGGCAGGCATTTGAGACATTTGAGCTGACTGTTGCGAAGGATAAAAACTTGGTGTTCTGTTATTTGCTACAAAAGATGGCGCATGTGGTGGCATTTGCCCGACACCACCTGTGACACCATTACCTAATGGAGAATTAGCAACTGCCATTTGTCCAACCGGGGCAGAAAAACTATTGTTTTCAACAATGCCTTTCACTTCTTCGTCCTGTGGAGCATAGACTGGCATTGAACTGCCATCGGCTCCAGGAGCGCGAGACAACAAATGTTTGTCTGCAGCTTGCCTCTGTTTTTTAGTTAGTTTTTTGCCAACAGATGGATCAGTCCACTGTGCATACGAAATTTGATCATTCGGTCCGGATGGCACCTTAACCAAACCATTCTGTGGACTAGATAAGACTTGATTTTCTGTGTAATAAACGCTATTCGGATAAACTCCAAATGTCGTTGGCGCTCTCAAAGCTGTGCCAGCTCCTGATTGGAGCATGTATGAGGCAGTCGTAATCGGATTTCGATAGCTCAATGGTCCACCAAGATAACCAAGAGAATTTCGTCCGTAGCCAATACTGCGTAGCGGCCAGAGTAGCGAGTTTGCCAATCCGAAACCATAATTGCCCCAGTAATATGCTTCAGCAGGTGGAGCAGCTGAAATCAGGAACGACAGTGCTGCACCAAACACGGCGCAATTTCGAATAATTTTTTTGGCTATGGGAGTCAATTCTCCCTCCTTGTCGACAAAGCGACTGAGCATCGCTAACGCGCTATTTCAGCAGAATAAATTAGATCTCAACAGGAAAATAACAAATAAACGGGCGCTTGCCTCATTAATTCATGAGGCTTTAACGTTTTGTGATCAGATTCTCACCAATATACTTAGTATTTACCGCACTGCGATGACACTTGCAGCTGCATCCACGGCTTTGCCCGAGTCTACTTCGTGACCTAATTTTCTCAACACTGCTTCGAGCGCTGCCAGAGTCATCAAAATGTCTCTTTCGAAAACGTAGCCCATGTGACCGATGCGGAAAATCTTGCCCTTAAGCTCTTCCTGACCATCAGCAACCAAAATGCGATAGTCCTCTTTCAAAGCTTTCCGTATGTCTCCAACTGAAATTCCGGCTGGCGGAATAATCGCGGTAATAGTCGGAGAAGCAAAATGGTCGTCGACGAAAAGTTTCAGCCCAAGCGCTTTCACGCCGGATCGTAACGCTTCTTTCAGACGCAGATGACGCGCGAAAATCTTTTCAGTGCCCTCTTCTTTCATCATCGAAAGAGACTCTGCAAGCCCGGCAACGAAAGAAACATTCGGTGTAGCCGGAGTGGTATCAGCCTCGAGAGATTTTTTATATTTGCGCAGATCGAAGTAGAAACGCGGCGATTTGCAACTTTCACTCACTTTAGTAGCTCGGTCCGAAAAGAATATAATCGCTAAGCCAGGTGGCAGCATAAGCGCTTTCTGACTGCCTGTGGCCAGTACATCTATTCCCCAGGCGTCGATAGGCAGTGGTGTCGCCCCAAAGCTTGTCACTGCGTCAACAATAGTCAGTGCGCCATGCTCCTGAACAATTTTGACGATTGCTTCGAGATCATTGATGACACCAGTTGAGGTTTCATTGTGAGTGATAGTGACAGCTTTGATTTTTTTGTCAGTGTCTTTTTTCAAACGTTCGGCAAGTAATTTCAGGTCAACTGGTTGTCCAGGCTCAGAAATAACGCGTTCTACTTTCGCGCCATACGCTTCAGATAGCTTCGCCCAGCGCTCACCAAATACACCGACGATCAATGACAGAACGTCGTCGCCACTATTGATAGTGTTTGCGATTGCGGCTTCCATTGCGCCCGTTCCGGACGATGTAATCACAAAAGGATCTTTCTTGGTTTCACCGAGCCACTTCAAATCGTCGACTGCCCCACGCAAAATGCGAGAAAAATCTGGGGTTCTATGCCCGATCGGATGTTTCGCACAAGCTTCCAAAACTCTGTCAGGAACAGGCGTTGGTCCAGGTATCATCAAAAATTCGCGGGCTTGCATGGGCACACCTCGAAGCGGGAGTGGAGCGGTCTCTACTTTTTCTGAGCCGGCTCAATAATCTCAAATTGCTCTCCGCTTAAGGGTCCTTTGTAAACTTCCACATTCTCAATGACATGATTTTTGACAGTAATGAGCGCGTGCTGAACCTCCGGAAAGCAGTCAGTCCAGGAGGAGCATTTGACGTTGTCGCAGTTGAAATATCCGACTGACTTGAGGTTTCCGTCTTGTGGAAACGCGCTTGGTCTGACGTTTTCACCGCCTGTGTTTAACGTTTCACCTAACTTGTAATTTCTATTTTCCAGAACGCCAAGTCGAAAGCCGACGCCCGAGCTGACCTTTTCTTTACAAAAAGGGCATTCGAGGTCGGCGTAGACTGTGTTGAAGGTCAAGGCGTTTCGCTGAAAAGTCGCTGGGTAGCGGATGTGACTAGCGAGTGGCGGTTCCGGAAACCAATGTTGAACTCAGGTGATCGGCGCCAATCGATTTTTCAGCTTTCTGCACAAATTTCGCTTGAGCCAATCTTTGCTCAGCGATTTGTGCGGCTGCTTGCTGAGGCAAGACTCCTTCTGACTCTGAACGTGTGAGGATATTGTCGATGGTTTGATAAATTTGGCTGACTTTACTCAGTACCAAATCTTTGTTGTAGCCGTCGAGCTCGGCAGCTACATTGATCAAACCGCCAGCATTAATGGCGTAATCTGGGCAATAAACAATGCCGCGGTCGGCGAGGGATTTGCCATCATTGTCATTTTCCAGTTGGTTGTTGGAAGAACCAGCAACAATTTTGCACTTCAATTGCGGAATTGTGCGTTCGTTGAGAATGGCACCCAGAGCGCATGGCGCAAAGATGTCGCAATCTACTGAGTAGATTTGATCCGGAGTAACAACTTGTGCGTCGAATTCTTGAACAACTTTTTCAACTTGATTTGGATAGATATCAGTAATGATGAGCTTGGCTCCTGCAGCTGAAAGATAGCTGCAGAGGTGGTAACCAACATTGCCAACACCTTGAACAGCAATTTTGACGCCTTCAAGTTTGTCGCCCAATCCAGCATGTTTCAATGCCGCCTTGATGCCTTGAAATACGCCGAAAGCAGTCATTACGGAAGGATCGCCGGAGCCGCCTTCGTTGCTGCCACCGACTGCGTGACTGGTGAAATTGCGAACATAGTCGATATCTTTGACTGACATTCCGACGTCTTCAGCAGTGATATAACGACCGGCTACTGATTCGACAGCTCTAGCAAAAGCAGCGAGCAATTCAGGAGTCTTCTCGGTGCGTGCATCAGCAATAACGACAGCTTTACCGCCACCCAATTTCAAATCGGCAACAGCAGCCTTGTAGGTCATTCCGCGAGAGAGGCGCAAAACGTCTCGGAGAGCAGCAGCTTCATCAGAGTATTTCCACATGCGGCAACCGCCCAATGATGGTCCAAGCACAGTGCTATGAACGCCGATAATCGCCTTCAAGCCGGCTTCCTTATCCTGGAAGAACACCACTTGTTCATGACCATACGCTTCGAGATCGTGAAATACGCCCATGATTTGCAGCACTCCTAAATATTGAGTTGGAGAAATTGGTTCGGTTCGGTACAAAAGAAATTCTGATGCCTATTTCTGCAAAGTTTCGCAATCGTTAGGTTATTGCAACTTTCTCAAATTGGGATCGACGAAACGGTGCGCCCGTGGACTTTGTGATCAGTGCGATTTGAGTAGAAAAAATGAAGATGATAGAAAACCAACATTTTCCTATTGAAATAACAAAGCATTAGCGCCCACTCAGAAAGAGCAGGCGCTATGCAGATCACTTATATGTGTATTGGTCCGAAATTTCTAGGTTTTTCGGACGATCGACCCCGAAACAGCCTTTAATATGGTTTCGGCTATTTCAATTTCTCAAAACGGAAGACTTGGATATCATCAGCGTAGTATCTGATCGCATCTTCAACTGTTGGGAAATAGTCTTTGTGGACCACCGAAACGAAATCGCGGTGATCAAGACGGCAGACGCCGACTTTGTAGCCCATTTCTTTGAAGGCATCAACAAAATCGTCTGGTGCGTAGTCTTTCAATGGCAGAACTGATTCGTTGAGAATGATTTTCTTCCAGTCAAACCATTGAGGATTGCCAGTGTGGCAGCCTGTCGCTGCATAGTAGACGCCGCCTGGTTTCAGGAATGTAGACATGAACTCTGCATGTTCTTTCAAATCTTGCATCAAGTAAATGACTTCATAGCTAAATGCAAAGTCGACATTTCCTTTGAATTCAGTGGCGTTTTCAGCGCGCAAATATTTGATTGGACGCTTTTCAACAAGCGAGGTTGCTGTGTCGAGTGATTTGTCGGCGATGTCTATACCAACGCCACTTTTAAATTTCTTCTGGTCGAACAACATGCGCAGAAAGCCACCGCAACCGCATCCGAAGTCGAGGACGGTTTTGTCTTTCAAATCATCTTTATCAGCGATGCGCTTGATAAATGAAGACCAATATTGTTCGTGATACTCGTTCATTTCGAGATCGCGTCTTTCTTCTTTCATCCAGGTTGTAATGGCGGTCACGTGAAACACTCCTCTTGCGCCGGGTTTCTGAAGCTGGCTCTCTCAGCGAAAGGCGATTATAGCCTGATGAGAATCAGTCTCAACAACATATTCCGTTTTCTATTAGCTTCCGGCGCAGCATTTTGTTGCACAGTATTTTGCGATCGTCCGAAAAACCTGGAAATTTCATACCGCTGAATTCTTTGTACACCGGCTAATGGAGCCATTCCCGGGCAACTACTATTTACATTAGTATTAAAGTTTTAAAAAGAGAAGGAAACAGGGCTGCTTTTGGCACGTCCTGCTCCCCCCTCCGCAGCCGAAGCTTTTCTCCTTAACTGAAAATTTTGAGCAAAAAACTCACTGTCAAAATGTCTACTCAATCCTGCCTGTCGAAGACGACTGCAATTGTGGTCAAGAAATACAACATGCCTGCAATCAGAAACACGATTTGCCAGCGTTGATCGGTGGCATTACATGAAACCGACATGCATGTGATGGTCAAAGCCATCGCGATGGCGCCTCGAATTCGTTCAGGAATTGTAGCGATCTTGGGATCGCCGTTGTGTCCTTTTGGGTCACGGAACATGTTATTTGCCCTCCTTCACGTCAGGCGAGGCGGGGTCGAAGGTGACATCTTCAGGCTTCAGTGAGCTTGGATTTGCCTTAAGGAATTCCTTCCACTCATCAGCCAACATGGTTTCTTGCTCGATGAGAATCGCTGTCAACTTGCGAAGGATCACTTCGTCAGTTTTGGCGATTTTGAGCGCGATTTGATAGCACGTTTCGACGATGCGAGCAGCTTCTTCGTCGATCCGATTAGCAAGCTCTGGTCCGCATGATTGACCGTTGGTACCCATGCCGTTCATCGGGCTTGCACCAGCTTCACCGACGAAGATACGTCCGAGTCTCGACATTCCCCAGCGAGTAATCATCGTGCGCGCCATGTTATTGGCTTGCTCGAAGTCGTTGGAGGCGCCTGAATCTTCAACACCGAACAGCACGACTTGCGCCGCGCGTCCTGCCAAAGATGTGATGATGCGCGCCACAGCCTCTTGTTTCGTAATCGAGACGCGGTCACCATCGGGCATATATTGCACATAGCCGAGAGCACGAGCGCGACGCATGATGGTGATTTTCACAACAGGGTCGGAACCTGGCACGACACTTGAAGTGTGCGCGTGACCTGCCTCATGACCAGCCGTGTTTTC